>JAILCK010000024.1 GCA_024680435.1 Lachnospiraceae bacterium | reverse complement strand
TTTTTAAGGATTCTGATTTGGCCCAATGGCTCAGTTGGTTAGAGCGCCGCCCTGTCACGGCGGAGGTCGCGGGTTCGAGTCCCGCTTGGGTCGTTCCTTTATAGGAATGGGGTCTTAGCTCAGCTGGGAGAGCATCTGCCTTACAAGCAGAGGGTCACAGGTTCGAGCCCTGTAGGCCCCAGTAATTAAATAAAATTCATGGATGGATTCCCGAGTGGCCAAAGGGGACAGACTGTAAATCTGCTGCAAATTGCTTCGGTGGTTCGAATCCACCTCCATCCATTTGTCTTCGGACATTAACTTAATATCGCGGGATGGAGCAGTCTGGAAGCTCGTCGGGCTCATAACCCGAAGGTCATAGGTTCAAATCCTATTCCCGCTACGCCCAGTTAGCTCAGTTGGTAGAGCAAGGGACTGAAAATCCCTGTGTCTTTGGTTCGATTCCGAAACTGGGCACTTTATTTGAAAACCTTGATTATTCAAGGTTTTTTTATTGCATAGAAATAGCCCATACCAATATATTTGGTATGGGCTATACTTTACATTTCTTTAGGATATACCATATTCCATTGTTTCCTTATGGAATCCATTATTTTCATAACGAAGATCGATTCTGATAAAGGCATCGATACGCTCTCATAACTATTTGATTTTATGCAATCAATCGCTTCTTTAATCTCATACTCATATCCTGAGATTTGTTTTGGCACTCTGATTCGTTTGATTTTCTTATCGTTAGTATCAAATACTTCAATCACCAAGGGATTATTGATATTATCAACTACTATATAACCTTTATCACCTACAAATACACCGTGTCTGTCGGAGCGTCCATAAATACTGTGTGTAGTAACGGCCATGGTTCCGTCTTTATAAAAGAAGGTTATGCTTTCCTGAGCATCCACACCGGTATCTGTCATCTGTACACTTGATTCAATTTTATCTATTTCTTTTCCTAAATGCATAAGGAAGAAATTAATGCCATACACTCCAACATCAAGTAAGGCACCTCCTGCAAGGGCAGGATTTATGATTCGCTCATTTCCGTCAATGTCATAAGAAAGGTTTGCTGTTGCAAAAGTTACTTTTCCTATGATACCTGATGATAAAAGCTGATTTATGATTGATCTTGAAGGCATATATCTTGTCCATATAGCTTCGGCAACATACACTTTCTTTTCATCACATAAGTCTTTTATTTTCTTTGCTTCTTCGGCGTTTAAGGTGAAAGACTTTTCACATAAGACATTCTTTCCGTTATTAATGCAAAGAGTCATGTGCTCAAAATGATGTGAATGAGGAGTTGCGATGTAAATAAGCTCAACATCGGGGTCTTTGGCAAGTTCTTCGTAGGAGCCGTATGCTTTTGCTATCTTGTAGTTTGAAGCAAAATCCTTTGCTTTATCTAAATCTCTTGATGCTACAGCATGAAGTTCCACGTCCTTCATCTTAATCATGGTTTTGGCAAGAACATTTGCTATGTTACCTGCTCCAAGTATTCCTATTTTCATATTTGTCTCCTCTTAAACAATATATGTAAGATTATAAACCACAGATATTATCGATTTTTTTAATCTCTTCATTTGTAAAGGAAAGATTATCGATAGCTTTAACACAATCTACTACCTGAGAAGGCTTACTTGCTCCGATAAGAACACTTGTGATTCCTTCCGTCTTTAAAATCCAGCTAAGAGCATATTGAGCAAGAGTCTGAGATTTACTCTGCGCAAGCTCGTTAAGAGCTCTAATCTGATCTCTCCTTTCATCAGAGATATCGGTGGGCTTTAAGAAAACACTGCTCTTTGCCGCACGGCTGTCAGAAGGGATTCCGTCAATATATTTATTTGTAAGTAAGCCCTGAGCAAGAGGAGAAAAGGTGATTATACCCTTATTTAAACTTCTTGATGTTTCTAGCAAGCCATTGTTTTCAACTGTTCTGTCAAAGATGTTGTATTTATTTTGATTGATGATAAAAGGAGTCTTTAAATCATCCAAAATCTTGCAAGCTTTAAGCAAGGTGTCGCCATCGTAATTAGAAAGGCCGACATATAAAGCTTTTCCGCTTCTTACAATTGAATCAAGGGCACCCATGGTTTCTTCCAAAGGAGTGTTTGGATCCATTCTGTGGTGATAAAAGATATCAACGTAATCGAGCCCCATTCTTTTTAAGCTTTGATCAAGACTTGCAATGAGATACTTTCTGCTTCCCCAGTCACCGTAAGGGCCGGGCCACATGGTGTACCCTGCCTTTGTGGAAATAATCAATTCATCTCTGTATGTATTTAAATCTGAAGAAAGAATCTTCCCGAAGTTTTCTTCTGCAGAACCGGGAATCGGTCCATAGTTATTAGCAAGGTCAAAATGCGTGATTCCCAAATCAAAAGCTGTAAAACAGATTTCTTTCATTGTATTAAAATCATCATTTGTACCAAAGTTATGCCACAATCCCAAAGAAACGGCAGAGAGCTTTAAACCGCTGTTACCGCAGTTTCTGTAAATCATGGAATCGTATCTTGTTTCTTTTGCGATATAGTTATTCATATACACCTCCACATATATTTTTATAATAAACAAAAATGAAGAAAAAGAATACTAAATGAGGAATAATTATGAAAGAGAATCATATAACGACAGCGTAAAATAAAAGATTAAGAAAAAAAGCAAAATAAAGCAGTCTATCTTGCACTATTGTTTATATAAAGTTAACCATTTGCGCCCTTAGTTTTCTTGACACTAATTGTTTATACGAAGTAATATAATAAGTAGTTTTAAAGAAATGTGAGGGTAAAATGTCAAGAGGAAGAGGAGGACGCCCCGGAAGGAGCGGAGTAAGAAGTCTACTATTCATAATTCTAGGACTTATAATCCTAGGTAAAACCGGAGCACTGGGTGCTTTGCTTGGAGGATTATTAGCAGGAGTGTTACCTATTTTAATTTTCGTATTTGGTATCTCTGCTTTAGCAATCGGTTTGATCACATCCCTTGTAAAAGGAAGCAGTTCATCGGATTCGCAAGCCAGAAATAACAAAGCCAACAAGAATCCATACAGTGTCAATTATGACGAAGGAAAAGGTTCTACAGCCACAAATTCGCAGACCGTTGTTGACGGAACTTCTGCAAAAAGGTCAAGCGATGTAATTGTTGATTCGGTTGTGGTGGAGCCTAAGAAAGAAGAAAAGCCTGTAGAAGAAGCGGTAAAAGAAACCATTAAAGAAGAACCCATGAAGCATAGGGTTACAGGTAATCCCGATATAGATAAAATGATCGTGGATAAGGACTTGGCGATTCAGGAAATGAAGCGTCTTGATGAAGCAATTGAAGACGAAGTCCTTTCTGAAAGAATAGTTCATTTACAGGAAGTAACAGAGCGAATCGTAAACTATATTATCGATCATCCCAAGAAGAAAAAGCAGGTGGCAAAGTTCTTTAACTATTATTTGCCCACCACAATTAAGCTTTTAAACGCATATGAAAGAATGGATGATGTCGGTATTTCAGGAATGAATATCGACAATACAAAGGGTGCTGTTGAAGAAATGATGGGTACGGCGCTTGCGGCGTTTGATAAGCAGCTTGACGCTTTGTATGCGGATGAAGCTTTGGATGTTACTACAGATATTAAAGTAATGGAAAACATGCTTAAGGCTGAAGGCCTTACGGATGATGATTTAGTATTAAAACTTTAAAAGGGAGATATTTAGAATGGCTGAGATGGAATCAAACGTACCTACACTTACACTTGAGCCCACAGAACCTGTGGGAGCCCCCGGTGCTATGGCAGAAATTGCAAAGAGTGCAGTGGAAGAGGATGCGAAAAAAGAAGCAGAAGCAGCAAAGCAGGCTGAAAGAGATGCAAATGCGATTCATGTAAATGAAGATATGCTTACGGAAGAAGAAAAAAAGGCCGTAAACGAATTCTATCAAAAGATAGATATTAAAGATTCAAACATGGTTATGCAGTACGGTGCATCAGCTCAAAAGAACATAGCCAATTTTTCGGAGAGCGCTTTAAACAGCGTAAAGACAAAAGATCTTGGTGAAATCGGACAGGATCTTGCTTCTTTGGTTACAGAATTAAAGACAGTAGGAGAAGTAGAAAAAAAGGGCATTTCCGGTTTCTTTCAAAAAAAGAAACACGAACTTGACGCATTAAAGAATACCTACGCAAAAGCTGAAGCTAACGTAGATAAGATTGTTGCAAACCTTGAAAATCACCAGGTTGTACTTATGAAAGACATAGCAATGTTTGACCAGATGTACGACCTTAACATGAAGTATTATAAAGAGCTTACCATGTATATCGTTGCAGGTAAGAAACGTCTTGAGCAGGTTAGAGCAGAGGACCTTGAAGAGCTCAGAAAGAAAGCCGAAGAAACAGGTGCTCAGGAAGATGCTCAGGCATACAACGATTTTGCAAACCTTTGCAATCGTTTTGAAAAGAAGCTTCATGATTTGGAACTTACCAGAATGATTTCCATTCAGATGGGTCCCCAGACAAGACTTCTTCAAAACAACGATACACAGATGCTTGAAAAGATTCAGTCATCACTTATCAACACCATTCCTCTTTGGAAGAGCCAGATGGTTTTGGCACTTGGTATCGAGCATGGAAGACAGGCAACAGAAGCTCAGGCTGCAGTTACCGAAATGACAAACTCTTTGTTAAAGAAGAATGCAGATACCCTTAAGATGGCTACGATTGCAACCGCTAAGGAAGCAGAAAGATCTGTTGTTGATATTGAAACTTTGAAGCACACAAACGAACAGCTCATTACTACTTTGGACGAAGTAATGAAGATTCAAACAGACGGTGCTCAGAAGAGAAAAGAAGCAGAAGCAGAGCTTGGAAGAATCGAAGGCGAGTTAAAGAAGAAACTCATGGAATTAAAGGGCTAATGAATAAGAGTCGGTGCGATGGCATCGACTCTTTCTATTTAAGATAATCTTAATCATTGTTAATAAGTTTTACACTTTAAATTTTTGAAGGTTTTGATATCATAAGGGCGTGAGGGACTAATTTCATAGTAAATAAAGAGGGAGATATGAGATGAAAAACAAAATAATCAAAGCCTTATCTATTGCAGCTATTGTCCTTTTAGGTGTATCTTTGGCAGCATGCGGAAAAAAAGAGGGAACAACCGATAATTCAAATGATATCGTGTATGTTGCTTCCCATGAAGATTTAGATTTTATTTCTGCCAACGAGTATTTAGAGGCCAAGGTATTTAAGGGCGATTATATCTATGCTGTTTCAGCGGTTTATGATGAAGAAACCGGAAAGTCTGAACTTAAATTCCACAAGTATAATTTTAATACAAAAGAAGACAAGTCAATTCCTTTGGAAGTGGATAACAAGGAAGGAATGAACGTAAACTGTAGTTTTTTGGCAGTTAATGACGATGAATCCTTTTCTACACTTATGACCTTTTATAACCTTGATGGAGACAAAAGTGCGAATTCTATCATAAACTTTTCAAAAGACGGAAGCATTACCGGAGAAAAAGAACTTAATAACGTATTTGGTAACAACGAACCAAATTTTTATATAAACACTGCTTGTACAGATAAAGAAGGAAACCTCTATTTATGCTGTGATAATTACCTGGCAGTTTTAAATCAAAATGGTGATGTACTTTATAATACCGACACAGGTTCTTGGATAAGGAACATCGTATGCAGTGATAAGGGTACAACATATATTTCAACATACTCTCAGAACGGAAACGGTTTGGTGTTAAAGCCTTTTGATTTAAAGTCTAAGTCATTCGGAGAAGAGATATCAGGTATCGGTGAATGCAACGGATTGGTTTTAGGAAAAGAAAATGACCTTTATCTGTATACCGACTTAAGTGCTTATAAATTTAATTTAGATAAAAAAGAAAAAGAACAGTTGTGGGACTGGGTCGATGCAGACGTATATGAAACATACAACGGTGAGTTAATAGCAAACGAAGACGGAACATTTACATATTTAAATCAGGAGTATTCCGAAGAAGGAACAAGATCCGAAATCATAAAGCTTACACCAAAGAAAAAATCAGAAGTGCCTCAAAAGACAGAAATCGTTTTGGGATGCCAGTATCTTAATTATGATATAAAGCGTGCCATTGCAGATTATAACAGATCACACGATGATATAAAGGTTGTTCCTAAGCCCTATAATGATATTGTAGATGATTGGGAAGAAGCACAAAAAAGATTTGATATGGACATTTTGGCAGGAGATGTCTTTGATATAGTAAACGTCGATATTCAAAATTATTCGAAATACGCAAAGAAAGGTATATTTGAGGATTTATATCCCTATTTTGAATCATCAAAAGATTTTAATAAGGATGATTTCTTTGGAAGCGTATTAAGCGGAGCAGAGTATGAAGGAAAACTTTATGCAATGCCTGTAGCAGTTGAATTACAAACCATTGTTGGCAAAAAGGGAATAATAAAGAAAAATCCCACCATCATGGATTATATAGAGCTTAGGAAAAAGTATCCCGATAAAGCCTTTTTTGATGGCGCGGCAGCTATGGATGTTTTAAATCAGATGCTCTATACATCCTTTGATGAATTTGTAGACGTAGAAAACGGTGATTGTAAATTTGATACAGAGGAATTCTACTCTTTACTTGATTTCGCAAAAACATTCCCTAAGGAAATGGATTACGAAAATTTCCAGATGTACGAAAGTATAAAGAAGGGTGATGCGTTCTTTGCAAATACATACATAGGAAGCTTTTCTGATTACCAATGGGTTATGGATATGTTTAAAAACGATGCCGAAGTTGTAGGTTATCCTTCAAATGACGGAAACGGCACCCGCATGACCTATTCAACTATGTATGGAATCAGCAATAAATCAAAGAATAAGGATATTGCTTGGGAAGTAATCAGCGGATTATTGCAAAGTGTCGGAAGTGATTATTCTTCTTATGAATTTCCTGTTCTAAAGAGCAAATATAATGATATGATAGAGAAGGAGATGAAACCTTCTACCTACAAAGATGAAAACGGAGTTGAACATGAGACTCCCAAGATGTCTATGTCATTTGGTGATGGTGATGTATATGAATATTACTATGCAACACAAGAGACAGTAGATGCGGTTACAGAATTATTAAACTCATCAAAAGTATCTGCGGGTTATGATGAAACGATATTTGGAATCATAGCTGAAGAAACAGCACCGTTCTTTGAGGGACAAAAGACGAGAGAAGAAGTAAGCAATATTATCCAAAAGAGAGTAAAGATTTACTTACAAGAAAAGAACTAATAGGCATTAATAATGAAATTTGGGAACAAAAGTCAGTTAAAAAAGAGAGATAGAAGAACTAAGGTTGGGGCCATTGGATTTTTGGCCCCCAGCCTTATTGGGGTATTTCTCTTTTTTATTTTGCCATTCTTTGTGGTTATATATTATTCAATGGTCGATAACCCTGTATCCGGGGAATTTGTGTGGTTTGAAAACTTTGTAAACGTTGCAAAGAACGGAGCTTTTAAGCTTGCGGGAGGAAACACGTTAAAGTTTTCATTTATTGCAATGCCCTTAGCGGTTGTGCTTTCTTTATTGCTTGCAATAATGCTTGATAAAGAAATACCTCTAAGAAGCCACTTCAGAACCTTTTTCTTAACACCCATGATGGTGCCCGTTGCATCAATTGTTTTGATTGTGCAGGTAATGTTTCATTATAACGGTGCGGTGAATGATTTTCTTGGTGCATTCGGTGTGGCAAAAACCGACTGGCTAAAATCGGATTATGCCCAGGTAGTAATAATATTTTTGTTCCTATGGAAAAACTTAGGATACAATATGATACTTTTCTTGGCGGGGCTTGAGTCTATACCGAAAGAACTGATGGAAGTTGCATACTTAGAGAATGCAAACAGCTGGCAGATATTTTGGAATATAAAGATAAGATATTTATCGCCCACAATTTTGTTTGTGACGATTTTATCGCTTATAAACTCATTTAAGGTATTCAGAGAGATTTACCTTCTTACGGGCGGATACCCCTACGATGCGTTGTATATGCTTCAGCACTTTATGAATAACACATTTAAGTCGCTTGATTACCAGAAGCTTTCAACAGCGGCAATAATAATGTCGTTTGTGATGATTATAATAATCGGAATATTATTCATTGCTGAGAATAAGTTCGGAAAGGATGTGGAAGAATGATAAAGAAATGGTCTTCACTTCCTAAACGGCGAAGGAATGAATTAATTCAGATTGGGATATTTACAATACTTGCAATTATATTTGCGTTTATCTTTTTAACGCCGATTGTTTTGACTATAACAAATTCATTTATGTCACAAACGGAAATAAACGCAAATTACGGAGCTGTTTTTGCAAAGACAGAAAAGGGCGGAAAGGTGTTCATTTCGGAAAAAGTAAATCTTCACTTTATTCCTGATATAGTATCTTTCAGCCAGTATATAACGGTTTTGCTTAAGAGCCCCGATTACTTGATTAAATTTTGGAATTCGGTAATATTGGTAGTGCCGATTGTAGTTTTCCAATTGGCGGTTGCCTTGTTTGCGGCATATGGATTTACAAGAGCAAAAGGAAAGTTAAAAGAAATTGTTTTCTTTTCATATATAATCCTAATGCTTATGCCTTACCAGGTTACGCTTGTGCCAAACTATCTGGTGGCTAACTGGCTAAAGATTATCGACACAAAATGGGCGATATGGCTGCCGGGTATCGCGTCACCGTTTGCGGTTTATCTTCTTACAAAGTTTATGAGAAGAATACCGTCATCATACATAGAAGCGGCTCAGATTGACGGAGCGGGTGAATGGCAGATTTTCAGAAAGATTTGCGTGCCTCTGTGTAAAAGTTGCTTATATTCGGTAGCAATTTTAGTGTTTATAGATTATTGGAATATGGTTGAGCAACCTTTGATTTTGCTTAACGATCCCGAACAACATCCACTGTCTGTTTTCCTTTCTCAAATAAACAGCGGTGAAACAGGACTTGCTTTTGCAGTCGCAACAATTTATATGGTGCCCGGCCTTTTGGTATTCTTATACGGAGAAGATTATCTCGTAGAAGGTATCATGTACCAGGGCGGTATCAAGGGTTAAAGGAGTAATAATTATGGAAGACAAAAGAAAGCGAAAAGAATGGATAAAGACATTTGCCATCATATTTCTGACGGTATTGTTAATACTGACTTTCTTTTCAAAAACAATACAAAATTACTCACTTCCGGAAGTTGCGGCGCAGTATACAAACTCGGGAAGCATAACAAATAAGATAAGAGGACAGGGCGTTGTGGAAACGTCGGATCCTTACAGCGTGGTGTATAAGCAGTCTCGTAAGATTGAGAGCGTAAAGGTAAAAGTCGGCGACGAAGTAGAAAAAGGTGATGTGCTTTATGTTTTGGAAGAGGGCGAGAGCGAAGACTTAAAGCTTGCAAAGTCGGAACTTTTAAAGCTTGAAAATGATTACAGAAAAGCGATTATCACAGGCGCTGTTCCTAAAAAAATCACTTCAGCGGTTGAAGCGGGCCAGGAGATATCTTTTGAAAACAGTCAGGCTAAGATTGAAGCCGCACAAAACAATATAGACGCCTACAAAGCTCAGCTTGAAGAAGTAAACAGACAGATTGAGCTTTGGACAAACGGTAATGCAGATTCTTTGGAAGAAAGAAAAGATTTGCTTGAAAGACAGGATTGGCTTGAAAAGCTTACAATTCAGAAAGCTATCGAAGAAGCGGATGTAGCAAGCGCTCAGGCCGATGTTGAAAGAAAGAAAGCGATTCTTGATTCATATCCCGCTAAAGATACAAGCGGAAACGATGTAACGGGCAATGACCTTACAAATCGTAACAATGCTCAAAGCGAATACGACAAAGCAAAGAAGAACCTTGAAGAGCAAAACAAGCAGCTTGTTGATATTACCACTCAGCTTGCATACCAGCAGGCCAACGTAGACAGCTCAAAGAAAAAGCTTGATGATAAGCTCTCTGATTTAAACTACCAAAAGAGCACATTAACATTAAAGCTTACAGAAAGCGAAGATAACTTAAAGAAACTCACAGATGACATTACAAGTCAGCTTGATGTGGGAGAGCAGTACAAAGAAATTATCAATAAAAGAAAAGAAGTTGAAGAACTTGAAAACGAGCAGGGAGGAGCACAGATTACTTCTCCTGTAAGCGGAAGAATTCTTACAATGAAATATGTTGCGGGAGAAACAATTCAAAAAGGTGAAACCGTATCCACTATACAGGTAGCAGGAAAAGGATTCACACTTTCAATTGTAGTGCCAAACGAACAGGCTTCTTTGGTTAGCAAGGGTGATGAAGGTGAAATCACAAACTCATGGTGGTATTCAGATATTCATGCAAGAGTTTCTTCCATCCGCCCCGATGATACAAACCCTGCAACAAGCAAAAAGATTACCTTTGAAATCGAAGGTGAAGTGGAAAATGGACAGACTTTATCCGTTACAGCAGGAAGCAGAACGGCAAACTACGATGTAATAGTTCCAAAGAGTGCTGTCGGTGAAGATAATAAGGGTAAATATTTATATAAAGTCGTTACAAAGAGCACACCTTTGGGAAACAGATATCAGGTAGAAAGAGTAGATGTAAAGGTGCTTGCTGAAGATGATACGGTATATGCCGTAAGCGGAGCTTTGGAAGGATGGGATTACGTTGTTACAAAGGCATCAAAACCCATCGAAGACGGAACACTTGTAAGACTTAAGGATTAGTGAATGGATTATTTACGAGAGGTTTTTGATAAAAAAAGAATAAAGCTTCTTATTTCGGCCGGAATAACACTTACTGTTGGTTTGATACTTGTACTTATCGGAGTAAAAGTTTCAAATTCACTCGTTGATCAAAACTTTGCAAAAAGATGGGTGAAGGATGATTCTTATGCACAGGTCACCGCATTCTTTTCAGAGTTAGCGGACTTTAGCGAGAATAGCGCAAAAGAGCTTGAGTATAAAATAAGCAATAAGCTTACTGAAGAATCATTTACGCCCGAAAACGAAGATTCCAGATTATGGGTTTCTTGTTATTCTGCAATCGGTAAGGTAGAAGTATTTTCAAAGAGCAGATCTGCTAACGTAAAGGCCATTGGCGTGGGGGGAGATTTCTTTATGTTTCACCCCAAAGACCTTATAAACGGTTCTTTGTTTAGCGGTGATACAATGATGAAGGATCTTGTGGTTATTAACGAAGTTACCGCCTTTGAACTCTTTGGATCAAATGATGTAGTGGGTCAGGCAGTTGAGATTGGCGGAGTAAGGCACATTGTAAGCGGTGTAATTAAAAGAGAAGAAGGAAGGCTTAACGATCTTGCCGGAAACAATGAGCCTACGATGTACATGTCTTATGAAGCGTTATCTAAAAACGGAAAGGTTTCTTATATCAATTCATTCGAAGCTTTGCTTCCAAATCCTTTGACAGGATATGCAAAGGATATTTTAAAAAAGCAGATTAAAGTAGATGAAAACAGGTTTGATGTAATTGAAAACTCTCACCGTTTTAAATGGACAAAACTTTTGGTTAATATAAAGAACTTTGGAACAAGAAGCATGAATCCAAAGGGACTTGTATATACATATTGGGAAAACATTGCCAGGGGAATTGAGGATTATTTAACACCGGTAACGGTGTTGGCTTGCTTACTGTTTCTTTATCCTTGTGTGATTGTTTTATACGTAATTAAGCGCGCGTGGAATAAGCGAAGGATTCACAGAGCAGACGTAAAAGACTTTGCACAAAGAAGACTCGAAGAGTATAGAGAAAAGCGTAAGCTTGCCAAGAGAGGAGACGAGTATGAAGAAATTTAGCAAGGTGATGGTTTGCTTTCTTCTTATAGTAGCTATGGTGTTACCTACCGTAGGCTGCGGTAAAAAGAAACGAGATGCCGTTACAATCGACAAAAACACAATTTATAAGGAAGATGAAATCAAAATAGATTTTCCTCAGAACTTTCATGTAGCAGGAATGAGTGTAAAGGACGGAAGAATCTTCTTTACAGCTTCAAACTATGAAGATTTCGACTACGCCAAATACATTTGGGGTAGCGTAAATATAGACGGTTCCGACATGGTAACAAAAGAGTTTGAAGAAAACAACGTAGCATGGATTGATCGTTTTGTTCCAATCGGAAACGGAAAAGCATTGCTTTTCTATTCTAAGACAAGCGGAAGCTATGGAGACGGCGGAGAAATCGGGATTCCCGAAGATCCGACTTTATACACTGCACTTAATGAAGACGGAAAAGAACCCGGAGAAGATGAAGAAGCTTTAGAAAACAAAGAAGAAGCTTCTGAAGAAGGAACAGAAACAACAGGTGCAAGTGCTTCTTCGACTGAAAGTGCTTCTTCAACCGAAAGCGAATCTACAACCGAAAACGCTTCGGAGGATACAGAAACTCAAGATGCCGATGCCGGTGAAGAAGATTATGAAGAGTACCAAGAAACATACATGGTAGATTTGGTTGATGAAAAGTGTAATGTTATCGCATCAATCGATATGTCGGAAGCATTGGATGTTACATGGGTTGACAGTATAGTTCCTTTAGAAGACGGCACAATTTTGGTATCCGCAGGGGACAAGATGTTCCTTTTGGACCAGGATATGTCTGTATTAAAGAAAATTGAAAACTTATCACAGTACTATTCTTTCTATAGCTTAAAGGATGGCTCCTTAATAGCAGCATATTGGGGAGATAAGGGAAGAGAGTATTCTTACTTTGATGTAAAGAAAATGGCAACAGGCGACAAGGTGGAATTTGGATGTGATATTTCAAATTACACGATATTACAGGGATCTACAGAATATGACTTTTATTTAAGAGATGCCATCCAGGTTTATGGATTTAATAAAGCGGATACCGAACCAAAGCCTCTTTTAAACTTTGTAAACTCGGATATTCCTACATCATACTTTGATATCTTTACTTCAATGGGAGATGGAACATTCCTTGGCTCATATTACAATTCAGAAGGTAATGTTAAGATTTGTAAGTACACAAAGGTAAATCCCGAAGATATCGTTGATAAAGAAGTGCTTACACTTGGCTGCATGTGGCTTGATAATACAGTAAGAGAAGACGTAATCAACTTTAACAAGACAAACGATAAGTACAGAATTACATTAAAAGATTATTCTATTTACCAGACAGAAGATAATTACGGTGCAGGCCAGGAAAAGTTTAACTCCGACGTAGCATCAGGTAACGGTCCCGACATTATTCTTACAAATGACATGAAGACAGTAAATAACTGTATGTCAAAGGGATTGTTTGCCGATCTTACAAAATACTTGGAAAACGATCCGGATATTGATGTAAACGATTTGTTCCCCAATATTTTGAAGGCAGGATCCTACAACGGAAAGCTTTATGAAATAATTCCAAGCTTTTATGTTTCTACTTTAATGGGAAAGAAATCTCTATTTAACGGAAAAACATCTTGGACAATGGAAGAGTTTGATCAGTTTAGAAAATCTCTTCCGGAAGGCATGAGCTTATTCACCGGAGATATGACCAGAGAGAATGTGCTTAATCAATTTACCGCGATGTGTGCCGATGATTTCATGGATGTTACCAAGGCAGAATGCTACTTTGATACTCCTGAATTTATATCATTACTTGAGTTTGTAAAAGAGTTACCGGAAAACGATGAAGAATATTGGAATAACTACGATTACTCTAAAGAAGAGGCATCCTACAGAGAAAATAAGACTGCATTATACTGCTATACATTGTCTGATATAAGAGATTATAACCGTATACTCAAGGGAACATTCGGTGAACCTGTAACCTTTATCGGATATCCCGTTAAAGAAGGAAACGGTTCCTGCATACAGTTTAATTCAGCCTTTGCAATTTCTTCAAAGTGTCCTGATCCTGAAGCAGCATGGCAGTTTGTAAGAAAGTATTTACAGAAGGATGTAATTAAGAATAATTACTGGGGAATCCCCGCTTCTATGTCATTGTTTGATGAAATGGGAGAAGAAGCAACAAAGAAGCCTTACTATATGGACGGAAATCAGAAAATCGAGTATTCCGATACAGCACTTATAAACGGCGAGTGGGTTGACATAGACCAGATTTCTTCTGAGGAAGTCGCAGAGCTTAAAGACTTTATTATCACGGTAGAAAAAACAGGTACATATCATGACGATATTGTTTCGATAATTGCTGAAGAGGCTGCTCCTTTCTTTGAAGGACAAAAGTCAGCGGAGGATGTTGTTAAAATTATTCAGTCAAGAGCATCCGTATATCTTAAAGAAAAGCAATAAAAAGTTGTATGGGAAACATTTTTAAGGGTGGACATTTGTCCGCCCTTTTTTTATCATAAAAATAGCAATAAATGAAAAATAAATACCCATAAATGATTAGCGAAAACAATACAACTTGGATAGAATGAAAATAAGTGGAGGTATGCATATGTATTATATTGGAATTGACCTTGGAACATCTGCAGTAAAACTTCTGTTAATGGATTCAGAAGGAAAGATATGTAACGTTGTTTCAAAAGAATACCCTTTGTACTTTCCTCATCCCGGTTGGAGTGAGCAAAAACCTGAAGACTGGTATGAAAAGAGTATTGAAGGCTTAAAAGAGCTTACTAAAGACGTAGACAAATCAAAAGTTAAAGGTATCAGTTTTGGCGGACAGATGCACGGTCTTGTTATCCTTGATAAAGATGATAATGTTATAAGACCTGCAATCCTTTGGAACGATGGACGTACCACAAAGGAAACAGACTATTTAAACAATGTAATCGGAAAGGAAAAACTTTCTGAGTATACCGCTAACATTGCGTTCACAGGATTCACAGCACCCAAGGTGCTTTGGGTAAAAGAAAACGAGCCTGAAAACTTTGCTAAGATAAGTAAGATGATGCTTCCTAAAGATTATCTTGCATATAAGCTTTCCGGCGTACACGCAACAGATGTATCGGATGCTTCCGGAATGCTTCTTTTTGACGTAAAGAACAGAAAGTGGAGCAAGGAAATGTGCGA
>JAILCK010000022.1 GCA_024680435.1 Lachnospiraceae bacterium | reverse complement strand
ACACAGGCACCTTTCTCAAACATCACTTTGGACTGGACGGTTCCCGCAGACTTGGCAGAACTTCCTGCAATCGTTGGCGGTCAGCCTCAGAACTTTAAGTACAAAGACTGCAAGAAAGAAATGGATATGGTAAACAAAGCTTTCATTGAAACCATGATTGAAGGCGATGCAAACGGAAGAGGATTCCAGTATCCCATTCCTACATATTCAATCACAAAAGACTTTGACTGGTCAGAAACAGAAAACAACAAATTGTTATTCGAAATGACATCAAAGTACGGTACACCTTATTTCTCAAACTACATCAATTCCGATATGGAGCCTTCGGACGTTCGTTCCATGTGCTGCCGTTTAAGACTTGATTTAAGAGAATTAAGAAAGAAGACAGGCGGTTTCTTTGGATCCGGCGAATCAACAGGTTCCGTTGGCGTTGTTACAATCAACATGCCCAGAATCGCTTATCTTTCAACAAGCAAAGACGATTTCTACAGACGTCTTAACAGATTAATGGATATTTCCGCAAGATCTTTAAAGATCAAGCGTGGAGTTATATCAAAGCTTTTAAACGAAGGCTTGTATCCTTACACAAAGAGATACTTGGGTTCATTTGATAACCACTTCTCAACAATCGGACTTATCGGTATGAACGAAGTTGGTCTTAACGCCAACTGGTTAAGAGCCGACATGACCGATCCTCGTACACAGGAATTTACAAAGGAAGTGCTTAACCACATGCGTAATCGCTTATCCGATTACCAGCAGGAATACGGCGACCTTTACAACTTGGAAGCTACACCCGCTGAAAGCACCACTTACAGATTCGCAATGCACGATAAGAAGAAATGGCCCGCAATCAAGACAGCAGGTAAGCCCGGAGACAATCCGTACTACACAAACTCATCTCACTTGCCTGTTGATTACACAGAAGATATTTTTGATGCTTTGGATATTCAGGATGAGCTTCAGACCCTTTACACATCAGGAACAGTATTCCATGCATTCCTTGGAGAAAAGCTTCCCGATTGGAAGGCAGCGGCAAATCTTATAAGAACCATCGCTGAAAACTACAAGCTTCCTTACTACACACTTTCACCTACATACTCCATTTGTAAGAACCATGGATACTTGGCAGGTGAAAAGAAGGTTTGTCCTTTCTGCGGAGAGGTTACCGAAGTTTACAGCCGTATCACAGGTTATTACAGACCTGTTCAGAACTGGAACGATGGTAAGGCTCAGGAATACGTAAACAGAAAGACATACGATATAGCAAATTCGCATCTTATGAGACCGGTCAGCAAGGTCGTTACAATTTCTTCAAACGAGGCAGAGCCCGTTAAAGAAGTAGATGTAAAAGAACCTACGGGAGTGAGATATTTATTCACCACCAAGACCTGTCCTAATTGCAAACTTGCCAAGGAAATGCTAGACGGAATTGATTACATCTTAATCGATGCCGAAGAAAATGCGGAACTGGTTGAAAAGTACCGAATAATGCAGGCTCCCACACTTGTTGTGGTAGACGGAGGCGAGTTTAAAAAATACGTAAATGCTTCGAATATTAAAAAATATGTTGAAAATGAAGCAGGGGTTACAGTATAAATAAAAAAGGGAGGTAGGTTAAAACCCGCCTCCCTTTTTTTAGAATAAATTTAGGAGAAAGAAAATGATCAACCAACTAGTCAAAAGAATCAAAGAAACCAATGCACCCATTGTGGTAGGCTTAGACCCCACTTTGAAACTTATGCCAAACTTCATTAAAGAGAAAAACTTTAAAGAGTACGGCGAAAACTTACTCGGGGCTTCAAAAGCCATCATTGAATACAACAAAGGAATCGTGGATGCCATCGCAGACTTAGTCCCTTGTGTAAAACCTCAGATTGCAATGTATGAATCTTTTGGCATTGAAGGTTTGATTGCATTTAAAGAAACCGTCGATTACTGTAAGAAGAAGGGTCTCCTTGTAATAGGTGACATTAAGCGTGGCGACATAGGCTCCACAAGCGAAGCTTACGCAATCGGCCATTTATCCGGTGTAGAAATAAACGGAAAGAAACAGGAAGGCTTTAACGAAGACTTTGCAACCGTTAACCCCTACCTTGGAATCGACGGCATAAAGCCCTTCATGGACGTTTGTCAAAAAGAAAAGAAGGGAATCTTCGTGCTTGTTAAAACATCCAATCCAAGCTCCGGAGAATTCCAGGACCGACTTATTGACGGAAAGCCTTTATATGAGCACGTAGCCATGAAAGTAGCAGAATGGGGAGACTCCCTCATGGGCGATTCTTACTCATACGTAGGCGCAGTAGTAGGTGCCACCTACCCCGAAATGGGTAAAGCACTCCGCTCCGTTATGCCAAAGGCCTACATCCTTGTTCCCGGTTACGGCGCACAAGGCGGTACCGCCGATGGCCTTCGCCCCTTCTTTAACGCAGACGGCTTAGGAGCTATTGTAAATTCATCCCGCGGCATCATCGCAGCATATCAAAACGAGAAATACGCCAAATTCGGCGAAGCAGGCTATGCAGATGCAGCTCGTCAGGCAGTCCTCGACATGAAGGCTGACATTAATTCTATTTTCTAGACATCGACCCATAAATATGTAATAAAGGAGCATCACATGGAACAGTATAAGAAAGAGTTTATAGAATTTATGGTGGAGTCAGACGTTTTAAAGTTTGGCGACTTCACATTAAAGAGCGGAAGAAAGAGCCCGTTTTTTATGAATGCAGGAGCCTATGTGTACGGGTGGCAGCTTGAGAAGCTTGGTGAATACTATGCTAAGGCTATTCATGAAACATACGGAGACGATTTTGATGTGCTCTTTGGACCTGCGTATAAAGGAATACCATTGTCTGTTGCAACAGTTATAGCTTATTCAAAGCTTTATGGTAAAGAGATTAGATATTGCTCAAACAGAAAAGAAGAAAAGGACCACGGTGATGCGGGCATTTTGCTTGGATCTAAGTTAAAAGACGGAGACAGAGTGGTTATTATTGAAGACGTTACTACCTCAGGTAAGTCTATTGAAGAAACCTTCCCCATCATTACTTCCGTTGCTGATGTTAAGGTAAAAGGCCTTATGGTTTCTTTAAACAGAGAAGAAAGAGGAAAGGGCGATAAATGCGCTCTTGATGAAATA
>JAILCK010000014.1 GCA_024680435.1 Lachnospiraceae bacterium | reverse complement strand
TGGGAAGCGAGAGTTTGCCTATGAACAAGTAAAGGATCTGTATCATGCTGAAGGTAAGGTAAACTGCGTCAAACATAATACCTGCAGTGATTGCAACTGTCGCATCATGCGTTTTTACTTCTTTAATTTCCTCGGAAAACGATTTCTTTTTAAGAAAAGAAAACAAACCGTATGCTAATAAAAATACTGCGATTGTGAGGAAAGCAATCTTAAAGTAAAAAGTTAATTCAATCGGCCAGTTAAAGAGGTCATACAGGATTGTATTTAACATATTTGCAAATATCATGTCGGCACTTGATAAAATCAATGTAACAAACATTAATGCGGGCAAAATCGCTGCTATAGTTATCACTATCATGTCGACTTTTTTCTTTCTTTTATCTTTAACGGTAGGCTCGACTGTGTTTTCTTTCTTTGCTTTTTTATATAAGGTTAAGTCTCTGAATGGAGCATCGATTTTGCCGACAGCTCCGCATAGGGTATTAAAGAAATTTTCAACCGTTGTAAAAAACGGCCATCTTTCGTCATTTGCAAATTGATGCATGACAATGTAAATCAAGATGGCAAAGCCGAAAATAAAGTTAAAAACATGGACAAAGCCGTTATCCGTAAGCGGATGCGAAAGTCCTATCAAAGCCGCTACGATAGCAAAGAACGTAGTGTCTTTCTTTCTAGCTACACTAAATTCCTTTAAGCAAAGCGAAATGTAAACAAGCGCCCCGATTACAAACAAAGAAAAGGTTATGCCCTCTAGGTTTTTGTAAAAACAGAAGGTATAGAATATAGCGAAAATGCCCGTATATATGGCAAATCTTGATTTCTGATACATAATAATATCCTCCCTTTAAGACTAGTTTTTTAGTCATGCTTTTTCTGTGATTCAATATAAATTTATCGTAACGCGATAAATTTAAGAAACAAGGCATTGAATTATGAAGATATTATTTTGAGTTTTTAACAATTACTTAACGAGGTTCCAACGAGTCCATTCTTTATTTAATAATGGTTCTATGCTACTATTTTTTTGTTGCCGAATTAATCGGTATATTTTTTCTTTAAAGGAGAAAAACATGCAATCAAGCAAAGGAAGTCTTAAAACCGTATACTTTACAAATCCTGTCACAATCACATTATTCGTATTGCTGTTGACAACCGTCATCACACACGTTGCGGACTATTTTATAAACGTGGCCCTTAACAAAGATACCGTTTGGGGAATGTACAATTACAGCCTGCCACTGGTAGTTAATATTCTTCTTTTCGCTTTATTTCTTTTTATAACACTTAAGATTCGCTCGCATAAAACCACCAATATTCTAAGCGACAAAGAACTGTCTCAAAGAAGTTTTGGAAGCACTCCGGTTTCGGTTGCTTTGATAACTTTGATTGTTGCATCAATTGCCTCTAACGCCCTTTACAGATTGTTTCAATATGTAGGCGACAGACACATGAACTATAGCATCCAGTCTTTAAAGAAAATAAACAGCTTGGAAATATTCATTTTCTTAGCATGGATAATGATTTGCCTGTTTTATTTCTTTACAAATAAATCTGTCGGAAATGTTATCTTAAGCATCATTTCAATGGCTACGGCCTACGTTGCTTTCCACTTTTTGTTTGTGGTGGACATAGTTCAGAAGGTAAAAGACGGCACTACATTAGAAGATTATGTTCAAAACAAAATGATCCAAGATGCACTTGAAGACGCAGGAATCGGCAAGTTAATTGCACTAACCAGCCTTCCCGAAAACTCCATGTCAATCGTATATAAGTTTATTTTTTATGTAGCTATTATTCTAACCTTACTTAACTTCCGAATTCTCAAAAAACGAGCACAGAATCCGGTAGCAAACATCATATCATCTACAGCCACAATAATTGCTGCGTTACTTTTACTTATTTCTTTAACACCGCTTACAGACATAATCACCACAGGTCTGGCAATATTAATCAATAGATAAGCCTATTAAAAGAGCTTTGACTCTCTAAGTCAAAGCTCTTTTCTGATTCTTCCATTATTCTAGTAACTACTGCTCTCTTGCTTTCGCTTGCCCCTTTTTAATGTGCAAATATTAAAACATTTTCAGGAACCTCTTTTTCTTCGCTCTCCCAATATGATTTTAGACCTTTTAAACTCACATTGAACATTCCTTCTGAATTTGGTTCAAGGCTGAAAAATTGTGTTTCACCATTCTCATCCTCAGTAGACAATCGCGCCTTAAGTACGTTTCTCTGACTCCAACCGCTCGGCGAACATTCAATGTGAAATGAAATACGCCTATCAAGTGGATTACGAATCGCCAAAAGGCAATTATAGTATACTTCTTCATCAGATTCTTCGTATCTAATCAAGTACGACTTTTTTCTGTCTATTTCAAATTCACCATTCCTTATGTTGTATTCCTTACCATTCATGGTGACCTGTCCATATCTCGTTCCATATATAACCGTGAAAGTATCATCCGAAATCCATTGAATATCATAT
>JAILCK010000308.1 GCA_024680435.1 Lachnospiraceae bacterium | reverse complement strand
TAGACTTAAGCGGAGGAGATAGTTAATGAATATATTAAAAGTTGAAGATATTAAGAAAACTTACACAAGCCGAATGGGCACAAATAAAGTGGATGCACTTAAGGGCGTGTTCTTTTCGGTAGAAGAAGGAGAATACGTTGCCATCATGGGTGAGTCCGGTTCAGGTAAAACAACCTTACTTAACATTTTGGCAGCTATCGATAAGGCTTCATCAGGTTCCGTTATTTTAGCGGGAAACAATGTTTCAACCATTAAAGAAAGCGAAATGGCAACCTTCAGAAGAGATAACTTAGGATATGTGTTTCAGGATTTTAACCTCCTTGATTCACTTTCCCTTGAAGATAACATTTTCCTTCCCCTTGTATTACAGGGTGAAAAACATTCGGTGATGGTGGAAAAATTAAAGCCCCTTGCAAAGAAATTAGGTATCGATGATTTACTTAAAAAGTATCCTTATGAAGTATCGGGCGGACAAAAGCAAAGAGTGGCAATCGCAAGAGCACTTATTACAAATCCCAAGCTTTTACTTGCGGATGAACCGACGGGCGCCCTTGATTCTAAGTCTACGGACGACTTACTTAAGGTCTTTGAACAGGTTAATAAAGACGGCCAGACAATCGTTATGGTTACACACTCCACAAAGGCTGCATCCCATGCGGGAAGGGTTCTTTTTATAAAAGACGGTGTTGTGTTCCACGAAATTTATAAAGGCGAAAAGTCAAACGACGAAATGTATAAGAGCATATCAGACACACTTACCATGCTCTCAAGAGGGGGAGAGGTAGAATGAAAAACTTATACACAAAGCTTGCGGTAGACGGAATAAAGAATAACTCAAAGCTTTATTTCCCCTACATGCTCTCAATTGCGGGAGTGGCGGCAATTTACTACATTTTAACTTACCTTGTAAACAGTGAAGCCATGGCTTATTTAAACGGTGGCGGAGTTTTATATATAATCCTTATAATGGGTAAGGCTGTAATCGTGATTTTCTCACTTTTGTTTCTTTTTTACACCAATTCCTTTTTGGCAAAGAAACGGAACAAGGAATTTGCGCTATATAACATTCTTGGAATGAACAAGAAAAACGTTGTCAAGATTTTGGCTAGAGAAGCTCTTATTGAAGGCACTGTATCCATATTCGGAGGCGTTTTATTAGGAATTTTGTTTTCAAAGTTATTTGAACTTTTGCTTTGTAAGCTTTGCGGACATGAACCTGATTTTATGTTTTACTTTAGTGCAAAGCCTATTGTAGAAACGATTTTTTTCTTTGGCATTATCGTACTTGTGCTTTTTGTTTTTTCGGTATTTAAGGTAGCGGTTAATAAGCCTATTGAGCTTCTTAGAAGCACAAACAGCGGTGAAAAGGAACCTAAAGCAAATTTCGTAATCGGATTTATCGGATTTATTGTATTGGCTTTTGCCTACTATGTTTCCATGTCAATTAAGAGCCCTGTGGAAGGATTGCTTAAGTTCTTTGGCGCAGTAATCATGGTTATTGCGGCCACTTATGCTTTGTTTGTTGCGGGAAGCGTTTGCCTTTGCAAAATCTTAAAAAAGAACAATAATTTTTATTACTCAAAGAAGCACTTCATTTCCGTATCCGGTATGGCATACAGAATGAAAAGAAACGGTGCCGGACTTGCATCAATTTGTATCCTTTCAACCATGGTACTTGTTATGGTGGCTTCAACAGGAAGTCTTTTAATCGGTAAAGAAGATTCATTAAGAAAGATTTATCCTAAAGAAATCCTCATTACCGTAAGAATGGACGGAGATGATGTTTTAAGCGAAGAAAAAATAGCAGAACTTGATTCACTTTTGGATGAAAAGACCAAGAATATTTCCAAAAAGGATCAAATCGGTGTAAGACAGCTTGCTTCTTTGGCGGCTTTAGAACCTGATAAAATTACTATTGTAAATGCAGATAACAGAGAATTGGTAAATGACCTTGAAATTTCATTTGTCAGCATTTATCCCGCAGAAGACTATTTTAAGTATGAGTCAGGAGAAGGGCTTAAAGATAATGAGGCATTGGTAGCTTACACCGGAAAGAATGTTGCTAAAAACATTACTATCGGAGACAGACAGTACGAGGTTGTTGGAAAGCCTGACGGTAAA
>JAILCK010000310.1 GCA_024680435.1 Lachnospiraceae bacterium | reverse complement strand
GATTATGCCGAGAAAATACGTGACTATTCAATCGCAATTTACAAAAAAGCATCTGAATATGCATATGAAAGAGGCATCATTATCGCCGACACCAAGTTTGAATTTGGTATCGATGAAAATGGTGATATTGTTGTTGCCGATGAAATGCTCACACCCGATTCTTCAAGATTTTGGTCAAAAGAAGCATATGAACCCGGTCACGGTCAGCCTTCTTTTGACAAACAGTTTGCAAGAGACTGGCTTAAGAGCCATGATCATGAAGACTGGACACTTCCTAAGGATGTTGTTGATAAGACTATTGAAATATATCTTAAAGGATACTCAATGCTTACAGGTACCGAATTAGAAAAGTAAGGAGATTATGTAATGAGCGATACCTCTAAATACATTAGCCCGTTTTCGGAAAGATATGCTTCTTCCGAAATGCAGTACATTTTCAGCCAGGACAAAAAGTTCTCTACATGGAGAAAGCTTTGGATTGCCCTTGCGGAAACTGAGATGGAGCTTGGCCTTTCTCAGGACGGAAAGCCTGTTATAACTCAGGAAATGATTGATGAAATGAAGGCTCACGTTGATGATATCAATTATGATGTTGCAAAAGAACGTGAAAAATTGGTTCGTCATGACGTAATGAGCCACGTTTATGCTTTCGGTTGTCAGTGCCCTAAGGCTGCAGGAATCATTCACCTTGGAGCTACAAGCTGTTATGTAGGCGACAACACAGACATCATCATTATGCGTGATGCATTAAGGCTTGTAAGGAAAAAACTTATAAACGTAATTGCAAAGCTTTCTGAGTTTGCAACGGAATATAAAGATCTTCCCACACTTGCGTTTACACATTTTCAGCCCGCTCAGCCCACAACAGTTGGTAAGAGAGCCACACTTTGGTTAAACGAATTTGTGATTGACTTAGAAGATCTTGACTATGTTCTTTCTTCTTTAAAACTTCTTGGATGCAAAGGAACCACAGGTACTCAGGCTTCTTTCAAAGAATTGTTTAACAATGATAAAGAAAAGCTTGATAAGCTCGATCCCATGATTGCAAAGAAAATGGATTTCGAAGCTTGCTATCCTGTATCAGGTCAGACCTATTCAAGAAAGATAGATACAAGAGTGGTAAACGTGCTTGCAGGGATTGCAGCCTCCGCTCACAAAATGTCAAACGACATTCGTTTGCTTCAGCACTTAAAGGAAGTTGAAGAGCCTTTTGAAAAGAATCAGATAGGTTCTTCTGCCATGGCATACAAGCGTAACCCCATGCGTTCCGAAAGAATCGCATCCCTTTCAAGATTAATCATTACAGATGCCCTTAATCCTGCAATTACTTCATCCACACAGTGGTTTGAAAGAACCTTGGATGACTCTGCAAATAAGCGTATTTCGATTGCAGAAGGTTTCTTGGCGATGGATGGCGTATTGGACCTTTGCTTAAACGTTGTTGACGGCCTTGTGGTTAACGATAAGGTTATTTACAAGCACATCATGAGCGAGCTTCCTTTCATGATTACAGAGAATGTAATGATGGATGCTGTAAAAGCAGGCGGAAACCGTCAGGAACTTCACGAAGAAATCAGAAAGTTAAGCATGCAGGCAGGTGCAAATGTTAAGAAAGAAGGTAAAGAAAACAACCTTCTTGAACTTATTGCAGAAAGCGATGCATTTAACCTTACATTGGATGAATTAAACGGATTTATGAACCCCATCGATTATGTGGGAAGGTCCGTTGAACAGGTTGAAACTTATGTTTCTAACGTAATCAAGCCCATCCTTGATGCAAACAAAGATGAACTTGGAATTACGGCAACCATTAAAGTTTGATTTTAAGTCTAGGCACGAGGATACTAATTTATGAATCAAGAACTGATTATTGTTTTGGACTTTGGTGGCCAGTACAATCAGCTCATTGCAAGAAGAGTAAGAGAGTGCAATGTTTATGCTGAAGTTAAGCCCTATACTATGTCCTTGGATGAAATTAAAAAGCTTAATCCATCCGGTATCATTTTTACCGGTGGCCCAAACAGCGTATATGATGAGACATCACCTCATTATCAAAAAGAGATATTTGAGCTTGGTGTTCCCATCCTTGGCATATGCTACGGTTCACAGCTTATGGCTTACACTCTTGGCGGAAAAGTCGAGACTGCACCTGTAAGCGAATACGGAAAAACTGATGTAACCATCGATGTTCCGGGCAAGCTTTTTGAAGGCGTTTCAAAGAATACTACCGTATGGATGAGCCACACTGATTACATTGCAAAGGTTCCCGAAGGATTTACGATTTCCGCACATTCTTCCGTTTGCCCCGTAGCAGCGATGGAATGCGAAGAAAAGAAACTGTATGCCACACAGTTTCACCCCGAAGTTTTACATACCGAAGAAGGTAAGACAATGATTTCTAACTTTGTCAACAATGTCTGCGGATGTAAGGGCACTTGGACCATGGATTCTTTTGTTGAATCAAAGATTAAAGAAATCAAAGAAAAAGTCGGCGACGGTAAAGTGTTGCTTGCTTTATCCGGTGGTGTGGATTCCTCTGTAGCGGCTGTCTTGATGTCAAAGGCAGTAGGTAAAAACTTAACCTGTGTATTTGTAGATCAAGGTTTACTCAGAAAAGATGAAGGCGACCAGGTAGAAGCTATATTTGGACCTAAAGGAAATTATGAGCTTAACTTTATTAGAGTAAATGCTCAGGAACGTTTCTATGCAAAACTTGCAGGCGTTACAGAGCCTGAAAAGAAACGTAAGATTATAGGCGAAGAATTTATCAGAGTATTTGAAGAAGAAGCAAAGAAGATAGGCAAGGTTGATTTCCTTGTACAGGGAACAATTTATCCTGA
>JAILCK010000300.1 GCA_024680435.1 Lachnospiraceae bacterium | reverse complement strand
TAATTCGCTCATTTGATGTGGGGGCGATTAAGTATATAAAGTCAATTCCGTACTTTTCACAGTAAGGCAAAAACTCTTCTCTTTCTTCAAAAGGCACATCGGGAACTATGATTGCATCGATTCCAACTTCCTTACATTTAGAAATGAATTTTTCGCTTCCGTAAGAAAAGATTACGTTTGCATAAGTCATATATACCAAAGAAACATTAACAAGTGAGCGTATTTTCTTTGTAAACTCAAATACCTTGTCTGTATTTATGCCGCCTTTAAGAGCCCTTAAATTTGCTTCCTGAATAACGGGGCCTTCGGCTGTGGGGTCTGAAAAGGGTATTCCAAGCTCGATAATGTCGGCTCCGTTTTTAGCCATTTCTAAAATAATCTTTTCCGTTGTATCTAAATCAGGGTCTCCCAAAGTAATAAAGGGAATAAAAGCTTTTCCGTTTTTAAAGGCTTCACTTATTCTACTCATTTATATCCTCCCCTCTGTAACGGGCAATTGCCGCACAGTCTTTGTCTCCTCTACCTGAAACCGTAACCACAATAATCTTATCTTTAGAAAGTGTGGGCGCAAGCTTCATGGCATAAGAAAGAGCGTGGGATGATTCGATTGCAGGTATGATGCCTTCGGTTCTTGCAAGATATTCAAAGGCATTTACCGCTTCTTCGTCTGTAACGGCAACATACTCCGCTCTTTTTATATCATGTAAATAAGCATGCTCAGGTCCGATTCCCGGGTAGTCAAGCCCTGCTGAAATAGAATATACGGGTGCAATCTGACCATCCTTATCCTGGCAAAAGTAAGACTTCATGCCGTGGAAGATTCCAAGCCTTCCTGTGTTTATGGTGGCGGCTGTTTCAAAGGTATCTATTCCTCTTCCCGCTGCTTCGCATCCAATAAGGCGAACGTCTTTATCTTCTATAAAGTTATAAAAGCTTCCGATGGCATTTG
This sequence comes from Lachnospiraceae bacterium, assembly GCA_024680435.1. Classification (GTDB taxonomy): domain Bacteria; phylum Bacillota; class Clostridia; order Lachnospirales; family Lachnospiraceae; genus UBA1258. Next base: position 1,565 of record JAILCK010000300.1, on the reverse strand, counting down.
AGCCTCCTCCCACACATGCTATAACAGCGTCCGGAAGGCGACCTTCTTTTTTAAGCATTTCTTCCTTTATTTCTTTTGAAATAACAGCCTGAAAATCTCTTACAATTGTGGGGAAAGGGTGAGGGCCCATTACAGAACCTAAGCAATAATGAGTATCGCTTATTCTTGAAGTCCACTCACGCATTGCTTCGGAAACCGCATCCTTTAAAGTAGCCGTGCCTGTTTTTACGGGGATAACCGAAGCTCCAAGCAATCTCATTCTGTATACGTTTAAAGCCTGGCGCTTTGTGTCTTCTTCTCCCATAAAGACCACACATTCCATGTTCATTAAGGCTGCTGCCGTAGCGGTGGCAACGCCGTGCTGGCCGGCTCCCGTTTCAGCTATTAACCTGGTCTTTCCCATTTTCTTTGCAAGCAAAGCCTGTCCCAAAACATTGTTTATCTTATGGGCTCCCGTATGGTTTAAATCTTCTCTTTTAAGATAGATTTTTGCGCCGCCTAAGTCATTAGTCATCTTTTCTGCAAAGTATAATCTTGAAGGTCTTCCTGCGTATTCGTTTAACAAAAACTCAAGCTCTTTGTTAAACTCTGGATCGTTTTTATAATGATTGTATGCTTCTTCAAGCTCATTTACGGCATTCATCAATGTTTCTGGGATGTACTGCCCTCCGTGAACTCCAAATCTACCCTTGCTCATTTGCTTCCTCCCTTTTGCGTGTTTCTGACTGCATTAACCGCTTTAATTATCTTTTCTTTGTCTTTACGTTTATCCGTCTCAACTCCCGAAGAAATGTCTACACAGTAGGGAGTGAACTTGCTTACGGCACCCTCTATGTTTTCTGGGGTTAAGCCTCCCGCCAATACAAACTCTCTTCTAAAATGGGTAATTAAGCTCCAGTCAAAGCATTCTCCGGTTCCGTACCCGTTATCAAGAATTACCATATCCGCCAAAGAAGAGTTTGCCTTAACCAAGTCTTCTTCGCTTCTGACTTTAAAGGCTTTCCAAACGGGAATGTCGGTACTTTCCTTTAAAACCTCTATATAATCGTTATCTTCATGGCCGTGAAGCTGAATTACGTTTAAATTCAAAAGCTTTGAAGCCTTTATTACTTCCTTTAAATCTTCATCCACAAACACTCCGACCGCCTTTATTGAAGGATCAAGGCTTTTCCTTAAGGTAACAGCTTCTTTTGGCTCAATAAATCTATGGCTCTTTTTAAAGTTTAAAATGAATCCTATGTAATCAGGTTTCGCCTGGTTTACATAATCTATATCCTCCGGTCTATACAAACCGCAAATTTTTATCTTACTCATTTTGCCGCTCCTTTAATTTTTTCTATTAAAATCGCTTTATCATCACTTCTCATTAAAAATTCACCGATTAGAAGGGCATCTGCACCGGCTTCTTTTAACATCTTTGCATCGCTTAAAGAAGCAATTCCGCTCTCCGCTACGTAAATTACGTTTTCAGGGATTAGCTCCCTTAATCTTTTTGCATTGTTTAAATCTACGCTAAAATCCTTTAAATTCCTGTTGTTTACCCCAAGTATCTTTGCCCCTGCAGA
>JAILCK010000275.1 GCA_024680435.1 Lachnospiraceae bacterium | reverse complement strand
CATCCTGTGAGCGATTACAATGACTGTTTTGTTCTTTAAGAGTCTGGCCAGCGCATCCTGGACATAGTTTTCGCTTTCTGCGTCCATAGACGCAGTTGCTTCATCCAAAAGTACAATGGGGGAATCCTTAAGTATAGCTCTGGCAATCGAAATTCTTTGGCGTTCTCCACCTGAAAGACTGCTTCCGTTTTCTCCTATTGCCGTGTCATATCCATTTGGAAGTTTATTTATAAATTCCTCGCAGCAGGCGGCTTTAGCCGCAGCTATTACTTCCTCGTCGGTCGCATCTTTCCTTCCAAGTCTTATGTTTTCCATAACGGAATCGTCAAAAAGAAGCACATCCTGAAAAACAACGGAAAAGTTCTTTAACAAAACTTCTTGATCCACTGTAGTAATATCCACTCCACCAAGAGTAATCTTTCCTTTATTTGCATCCCAAAATCTGCAGGCAAGTCTTGATATAGTGGATTTTCCGCTTCCGGAAGGGCCCACCAAAGCTGTGACCTCTCCCTGCTTTGCAACAAATGACACGCCATTAAGTACCTTTTCATCGTTATAAGCAAACTCAACATCTGTAAATTCAATGTCGAAGCCCTTATTATCAATAGTCTTACTGCCGGTTTGTTCCTTGATTTTTTCTATGTTTTTCGTTCTGTTAATACTTACCATTGCAGAAAAAATTTCCGCCATAAGCATAAAGCATGAATTAAACGGGTCGTATATACGTCCTGCCATAATAAGATACATAATAAAGTATGGAATACTTAATGTACCTTCAGCCACAAAGCGAGCACCAAACAGTAAAACAAGCACCAAGCCAAACCTTAGAACAAACTGTGCCGTTGTGGTGGCAGCTCCGGGCGCCAATTCATTTTTGAACGAGCACTTGACCACGTTTTCAAGTTTTCCGTCTATCTTATCAATAAACTCCTCTTCCCTTGAAGCAGCCTTTATTTCCTGAATATTGTCCAGGAATTCCTGAACAGAATCATATACCTCACGCTTTGCATCAATATTTGCCTCTTCTGCCTTCTTTTGAGCTTTTCTTGCCAATATAATAATAGCTACTGCAACAGGCACCGGAATTAATATGCAAAGTCCCATTCTGTAATCTATTACGATAAGGCAAACTGCGGAAATCGCAAACATAAAAAGAGTTCCGAACATAAGAGGTATGGCATTTGAAAAAGTACGCTCCAATGCCGTACAATCTCCCATTATTGTGGTGGTTAAATCCGCCAGGTTTTTTTCTCCGAAAAAGGATAAGGGTAATTTTCTTATCTTTTCCGCAAGTGTAATTCTTCTGTTTGCGCTTTCTTCATATGCTACCGTATAAGTCTTATCGTACTGAATCCATTGGGATAAAAAAATAATTACATACATCGCCACGCTAAGGGCAATAAATCCTCCTACCCCAAACTTTGAATCAAAGATTCCCGTTTTTATACCCGTAAGCATTTCCAGAACAAGCAGCATCATTAGTCCTACAGGAACCATGAGCAATATATTGTAAATCATGGTGGCAATAATGCCTTTTCTTAAGTCCTTAGCTCCCGAGTCGCTAAGTGCAAATATTTTCTTTAACATACCTGCACCTCTCTTTCATTCTCGGCATTTTCAATATGCCAATTTTTAGCTTTGTTATAATTGTTCCACATCATTTCATACTCACCCTTTTTACTTACGAGTTCTTTATGTGTTCCATTTTCAACAAGCTTTCCTTCTTTCATAACAAGGATATTGTCGGCATTTGTAACCGTTGCTAATCTATGTGCGATCATTATGACGGTCTTATTCTTCATTAACTCCTTTAAAGCCTCCGAAATCTTGCTTTCATTCTCGGGATCCGCATATGCGGTTGCTTCGTCAAGTATCAGAATAGGTGCATTTTTAAGTATTGCTCTTGCAATGGCAATTCTTTGAGTCTCCCCACCGGAAAGGTACACGCCTTTTTGCCCCACAATTGTGTCTATTCCTTGCGGTAATTTTTCAATTATATCGTCACACTGAGCAAGGTGGGCAGCCTTTAGTGCTTCTTCTTTGGTTGCATCAGGGCGTGCTGCACAGATATTTTTATAAAGTGATTCTTTAAAAAGCTTAGGATTTTGAAATACAAAAGAAACCTTTTCCATCAAATCCTTCTGCGATATTTCCTTTATATCCTTGTTTCCGATGCGAATGGTGCCTTGATTACAATCATAGAATCTTGCAATCAGGCTCGCCGTAGTCGATTTGCCCGAACCCGAATGACCCACTATGGCCGTCAAAGTTCCTTCATTTGCCTTAAAGCTTAAGTTTTCTACGGCATTTTTCGTGGCACCCTCATACGCAAAGGTAACATTTTCAAATTCTATATCATATCCCCTATCAGAGCTTTCGCCCGACACAAATTCCATGGGCTTTGCTGTAAGAATCGTATCAATTCTTCGCATTGCTTCTTCTGCCTGCATTTTATAGCTTGTCATATACATAATCTTATTAAGCATAACGGAACAAGCAGGTGTAAAAATCAAATAAAACAAAAATTTCTGTGTAAATTCAGCTAGGTTATCGGTGCTCTTTGCCACCATAATTCCTACCGGTATAAGCACTATAAAGCTTGAATTAATAAGCGATGAGAAAGCCACCATACCTTTTCTGCAAGATAACGTATATGCCAGGGCATTATCCTTATAATCCTTAATAGCCTTATTAAACTTGGTAAAGGACTCAACGGTTCTTCCGAAAACCTTTACCACGCTTATACCTCTTACATATTCCACAGCTTCGTGATTCATTGTTCCGAGAGCGTCCTGGTAGGTCTT
>JAILCK010000269.1 GCA_024680435.1 Lachnospiraceae bacterium | reverse complement strand
AAATGGCAGGAAGAGTGTTATAAATGTCCAAAGAAATGTGATTATCCAAAGAGTGTATTTCTTGATAGGTCGAGAGAAAACTACCGAAAGAAAAAGACCATGTTTACAGGGGTAAATAAATTAACTATTTATACTCCCTCTGAATGGTTAAAGAAAAAGGTTAAGAAGAGCTTTTTGAATGGCTATGAAGTTATAGTCTTGCCCAATAAGATAGATAAAGAGCTCTTTAAATATAATGAGAGTAATTTTAGAAACAGATATAACATAGCAAATGATAAAAAACTTATAATCAGTGTGGCGAGCTCGTGGACAAAGTCAAAGGGGCTTGACGATTTGATTGAGTTATCAAAAATGTTAGATTCTGAAAAGTATGCTGTTATGGCGATAGGCCTTAATGACAAGCAATTAAAGAACCTGCCAAGCACTATGATAGGTGTTGGGCTTACGGATGTTAAGGAATTAGTGAAAGCTTATTCGGCAGCAGATTTGCTCGTAAGTACCAGTAAGGAAGAAACCTTCGGATTAACAATCCTAGAAGCTGCATCTTGCGGCACAAAAGCGATTGTTTATAAAGATACTGCCTGCGAAGAAGTGGCCCTAAATAACGGCGGCAGGGCAGTTGATATGAGCGTCAAAGCAATGAATGATGCTATAATAGATTTTTTTAGTTAACGGGAGCAACAGCGTGTCGACTCTTTCTTTTAAAGCCAAGTGTGCTATGGCGTTATGCTTTGACATATTTGGAATAAACGCATTTTTGCGAAAGCAAAAAAGAAAACAATATAATAATAACTTCATACGAGTAGTTAATTATCATGATACTAAATTAGAGCATGCTAAGAATTTCGAAAAACAGCTTAAGTGGTATAAAAAGCACTATGTAAATGTTAATTACGAAGACTTTTGTGGTTTTTTAAAAGGAGAAAAAACATTTTTCGATAAGCCCGGTATCATGCTTACTTTTGATGATGGATTTAAGCAAAACAAAACTGTAGGAGCTAAATTACTTCATGAGAATGGCTTTACAGGATACTTCTTTGTGTCATCTGACTTAGTGGATACTGATAAATACATGACGACAGATGACCTTAAAGACTTAATAAAGGAAAATCATGTAATTGGTTGTCATACAGCCACACATCATAGGATGGATGTTAGCGACACAGAGGAAATACTTAATAAAGAAATAGTAGATAGCAAGAAAACTCTTGAAAGAAAAACCGAATCTGAGATTACTTCATTTTGCTGGGTTGGCGGCGAAGAGGAACACTATACTAGGAAAGCCGCAAACAGAATAAGGAGCGCCGGTTATAAGTACTCATTTATGACTAATTCAGAAGTGCTTACCCAGGATACCAATCCTCTTCAGATACAGAGAACCAATGTTGAAACCTTTTGGAGTATGGCGCTTTTACGATTCCAATTATCGGGATTTCAAGATAAAAGATATAAAGGTAAGAGAGACAGAGTTAATGACCTTACCAAGTAAGGGAGAACAGAATGATACGAATATGCGTAAAGAAGCCGTTATACAGCTATGAGCGCGTAGTTTACCCAAATAATTTAATAGACAGTAAAGCCGATATCATTCGCTATATGAGATATACAGATGGCGAAGTAGAAGGGCTTAAATATAAAGAAAAAGACGAAACTCTAATAAATGACCTTACGCTATCTGAAGATGAGCTCTTTATGCTTTATGATAAAAAGGTTCGAAATGAGATAAGGCGTGCCGATAAAGAGGATATTTCTTTTGTTTTTTTTAACGCAAAAGAAGTATCAAAAAATTCGGACAAAGTAAAAGAAGTTATAAATAAGTATTATGACTTTTGTGACGGGATCAATAAGCCTGAATTAAAGAATAATCTTAATCAAGATGAATTTAAAGCATTTGTGGCAAATGAAAACATAGCAATATCAAAGGCTGAATACGGAGACGGATGGGTGTATCATATCTATATGTATGATGACAAGACTGCCATGCTCTGGTTTTCATTTTCTGATTACAGAAACTTAGAAGGAAAGAATCAGGTAGCCGGATGGGCTAACAGAGCACTTCATCACAAAGACATGATGGCATTTAAAGAGCTTGGATTAGAAAAGTATGAATGGGGCGGAATTTCAAGCAGTAAAGAGCCAAATGGAATAGATAAATTTAAAATGAACTTTGGAGGCATGGTTACAAATGTGTACTATGACTTTAAAGGTAATACTCTTAAGGGAAAGATATTGATTGGGCTTAAGAGTTTAATAAGCAAAAGGGAAGCAGAATGAAGATTTGTGTGCTCTTTGTAGAGCCTATGAGGTACGGGCTTGAACTCATAGAAGATGTCTACAAAAAAACAGAACATGAATTTAAATATATATATATTCAGGA
>JAILCK010000262.1 GCA_024680435.1 Lachnospiraceae bacterium | reverse complement strand
GAAGAGGAAATCTATTTTAGAGTTAATAAAGACAACGCAGCTTCCATGAAAGTGATAGAAAAAAACGGCGGATACTCTGTCGGACATGACGATGAAAAGTTTTATTTCCGCATTGATAAGTACAAAGACGACAAATTCAGGTTTATCTTTGTGCGTCACGGAGAGCCCGATTATAAAAACGACACCTTAACAGGCACAGGAGATAAGCAGGCTGAAGCTGCGGCTTACAGATTAAAGGATGAGGGCATTGATGAAATATATGCTTCGTCAATGGGAAGAGCTTATAGGACGGCATCCTTTACAGCAGACCTTTTAAATAAGCCTATCACAAAGCTTGATTTCATGAGAGAAATCAGATGGGGCGGAGAAAATGTAAGTGACGGAGGTCACCCCTGGACTCTTGGCTCTCATATGATAGACCATGAGAATTTTGATTTTTACAAAAATGACTGGAAAGAGCATCCTGACTTTAAAGAAAACAGTGTCATGGATTATTACAATTTGATTTGTAAAGAAATGGACAAATTTCTTGATAATCAGGGCTTTAAGCATGAGGGAAACAGATATTTATGCAATGCTACAGAATCTAAGACAGTAGCACTTTTTAGCCACGGAGGATCCGGCGGATGTGCTCTTTCGCACATTTTATCGTTACCATTTCCTTATGTTTGCACTGTTTTTCCTTATGAATATACATCGATAATAGTGCTTGAATTTCCTGTAAAGCCCGGTAAATACGTACATCCCAGGGTTGAGCTATTTAACGATATAGCGCATATTAAAAATATTTCAAGCGGATTACAAATTCAGAAAGAAGCATAAAAAAATCCTCCAAAAGGTTTCTTTTGGAGGATTTTACATTAAAGATTACTTTACGTTAAAAGCGCTCTTTCCGGGATAAACGGCTGAAGCACCAAGCTCTTCTTCGATACGAAGGAGCTGATTGTACTTTGCCACACGTTCTGTTCTTGAAGGAGCACCTGTCTTAATCTGGCAAGTGTTTAATGCAACCGCAAGGTCAGCAATTGTGGTGTCTTCGGTTTCGCCTGAGCGGTGAGAAGAAATTGCAGTGTATCCTGCCTTGTGAGCCATCTTGATGGCTTCTAAAGTTTCTGAAACGGAACCGATCTGATTAAGCTTAATCAAGATTGAGTTACCGCATCCGTTCTTAATACCCTTAGAAAGACGCTCAGTGTTTGTTACAAACAAATCGTCGCCTACAAGTTGAACCTTGTGACCAATCTTTTCAGTCATCTTCTTCCAGCCGTCCCAGTCTTCTTCATCAAGACCGTCTTCGATGGAAATGATGGGATACTTATCAACAAGTGCTTCCCAGTGAGCGATAAGTTCATCTGTAGTAAAGTCTTTTCCTGACTTAGGCTGATGATAGAAGCCCTTGCCTTTTTCGCTTTTCCATTCGGAAGCAGCAGCATCCATGGCAATCATGAAATCCTTTCCCGGCTCAAAGCCTGCAGCTTTGATGGCTTCCAAAATCTTCTCGATTGCTTCTTCGTCGCTCTTTAAGCTGTTTGGAGCAAAACCGCCTTCGTCACCGACAGCGGTAACATCGTTCATTTTCTTAATCAATGCCTTTAAGTTGTGGAACACTTCTGCGCACCATCTTAATGCTTCTTTGAAAGAAGGAGCACCCACAGGCATAATCATAAATTCCTGAGTATCAACGGCGCTGTCAGCGTGAGCACCACCGTTTAAAATGTTCATCATGGGAACGGGAAGTCTGTTTGCGTTTACGCCGCCAAGGAATCTGTAAAGCGGAATATCAAGGGCGATTGAAGCTGCTCTTGCACATGCGATTGATGTAGCAAGAATGGCATTTGCACCAAGCTTTGATTTATCCTTTGTGCCATCAACTTTAATCATTGCTGCATCGATAGCATAGATATCTGAAGCATCCATACCCATTATAGCCTTGGCAATAGGTCCGTTAATGTTGTCAACAGCCTTTGTGACACCTTTTCCCAAGTATCTGTTTTTGTCTTTGTCACGAAGTTCCAAAGCTTCAAACTCACCTGTTGAAGCGCCTGAAGGAGCCATACCGCGGCCAACTGTGCCGTCAGCAAGAGTAACTTCGCATTCTACTGTAGGGTTTCCTCTTGAATCAAGAATTTCTCTACCAATTACTTTTTCAATCTCTAAGTAATCCATAAAAACCTTCCTTTCATAATTCGATTAAATTGTGGGGTTAGCATTTGCTAACCAAGTGTAGATTAACAAACCCTTGCCAAAACGTCAAGGACAAGGCCAAATTAAATAACTAAAATTTTTCTTATGTGATAATATTATATAAGGAAAAAGGGAATAATAATATGACTTCAAAAGAAAAAGTATTAAAGATACTTGAAAAGAATAAAGAAACCTACACATCGGGCGAAGATATAGCTAAAGAACTTAACTTAAGCAGAAATGCCGTATGGAAAGCAATTAACGAGCTTAAAAAAGAAGGCTATGAAGTAACGGCTGTAACAAACAAAGG
>JAILCK010000183.1 GCA_024680435.1 Lachnospiraceae bacterium | reverse complement strand
GAGTAAAGTGTTGTAAGGTAAAGATAGTAGGTCCAAAGGGAAGATGTGTAGTCTTGATTCTTGGTAAACTCTTCTTCTGCCTGATCTAAAATCCACTTAGCTTCGTTGTATCTTTCCTGGTTAAGCAAAAGCTGAGCTTTGCAAAGCTTTGATGATAAGTTTTTATCATCGTTTTGCATAAGCTTATCGACAATCTGCTCAGTTTCCGCGATCCATGTGTCAGCGGATATTTTCTTGGTCCTTAAAGCTTGGAAATATGTCACCATGTTAAAGTTTTCATGCATGTATTCAAGATGCCTTGAAAGCTCTGCTTTTGTGACCACGTCAACGTTTACGGTAACCTTTACTTCAAAAGAACAAAAGGCGTTAAAGAAAGTAACCTTACCAAAGTTAACTCCCGCATGAAGGTTGTCACTGTTTATCCTAACGGGGAAGCTTAAATAGTTTCCGAGAAAATCGTTATCCGATATAATCTGTTTTTCAAAAGAAATAAAGTTTTCGTCTGTATGGGCGCAAAGGTGGGTGTAGCCCCAACCGTTTCTTGTAATGTTTATGTACTCTTCCACAATTCCTTCGGGATTATCAAAGGAAAGTGTTTCTTGCTCCGGAATGTATTCTATGGGCTGCTTTTTGTTTATAGACACCAAAAATTCTTCCACGTTTTGCTCGTTACCAAAGAAACGTGAAAGGCCAAGATAAACCTTTTTGTATTGTAAGTCGTTACCGGAAAAGATATGTATGAAATCTTCTGAATAAAAAAGCTTACAAGCTTCTTCCCAATTTGACTTTGCAAGATTTGTAAAATGAAAAAGATTCTTTATTCCCCCGAGGCTTGTGTTTAAGCTTTCATGAGTGATGGTGACGGAATAAGGAAGGTAGTACTCGCCCTGGTTTGAAATCACGTAGATTTCGCCAATTAAGTTATCCCCTTCTTCTAAGCCCATGGCGGAATATGTAAAGCCGATTTCTGATTTAAGACCGCTGAAAGAATCTGTTATTAACTTCATGCGGATGTCGTTTGAATACACGTGGCCTTCTGTAAGACGGCCTGCCACCGCATTAATAAAAAAACTGCCCGTAAACACTTCATGTGGGCTTAGGGCAAGCTCAATACGGGCGGTAGAAAACTCTAACGTCCCTTTATCATAATCGAACTTTTCATCTAAAATTCTCTCAACCGTTTCTCTCATCTAAGAAAAAGTCCTGCTTTTTGTTACTTTGGACTCTAAATCTGCCAAGAATCCTTATTGCAAAGACCGGCCTTAGGATATATTATTAAGGCACGAAAAGGATATTTGCAGACATAAAATCACTTAATACGATTATAACACAAGGTCTTATGTCTAGTGAATATTTTTATGTAATATCTTTAAGAAAAAATCGGAGCAAAAATGGAACACAAAGAACACTTTCACGGCAGTGATTTAGAGAAAATAGAAAAGATTTACGGCATCAAAAAAGAGGAACTGGTTTCTTTTTCCGCAAATGTAAATCCTCTTGGCTTATCGGAGCTTGTAAAGACAGAACTTTCTAAGCAGTTAGATTGCTTAACCGCTTATCCTGACAGAGAATATACAGGTTTAAGAAAGGCAATTGGAAGTTATGTAAACTCATCCTTTGAAAACGTGTTAGTGGGAAACGGTGCTTCCGAATTGATTTCTTTGCTTGCAAAAGTCATTAAGCCTAAAAAAGCCCTCATTTTAGGCCCCACCTATTCAGAATACGAACACTCGATAGGTTTGGCAGGGGGAAATAGCGATTACTTTGAACTTAAAGAAACCGATAACTTTGTTTTAAACAAAGAAAGCCTCTTGGCTCATTTAAATAAAGATTACGATTTATGTGTGCTTTGTAACCCCAACAACCCCACAAGCGCCTTGATTGAAAAGGGCGTTTTGGAAGAAGTTGTTGCCTGCGCCAATAAAAACAATGTGCTCATGCTCGTTGATGAGACATACATGGAATTTGTAGCGGATGTAGATGCAAGCAGTGCTATATCCCTTGTTTCAAAGTATTCAAATCTTGTTGTACTTCGCGGAGTTTCAAAGTTCTTTGCTTCTCCCGGATTAAGACTTGGATATGCGGTTACTTCAAACCA
>JAILCK010000159.1 GCA_024680435.1 Lachnospiraceae bacterium | reverse complement strand
TGCACCCGAAAAGATTGAAGATGTGATGGGTGTTGCGGGATTCTGACCGGCGATTTCAAAAGAAAAAGCTTTCTTTTCTGAGCGGATGTCGCTTGATACCTTTACAAAAATCTTGTAAGTTCCGGGTGTCAAAAGCTTTTTGTTTGCTATTAACTTATTTCCCTGAATTATAAACTCTGCGTTGTCTTTTCCGAATTCTTCGGAAGCCGCAAAGTTATAAGAATATTCTCCGTTTCCTCCAAAGGCATTAAAGAAGCCCACAACGCCGTTTTGCATTGTGTTTTCGGTTACTGCCTCTAAGGATCCGTTTGTAGAAAAAGAAAAGTCACTGATTAAAGGAGCGTCTGATGCAATAAATGCTTCGCTTAATGTGGGAACCTTTTCCAAAGAAACATCCCCTGCAGGGAAGTTTACAAGGCTTGTCCAGTCTGATTTAACGCATCCTATATGAACGTAAATGTCGTCCTTTTTGACTTTAGAACCAAGAGCGCTTAAAGGAATCTTAAATTCGGCCACGGTCTTATCGTCGGATATAATGTATTCTTTGTCTACAGATCCGCCCCAGCCCCAGGCTCCGCCTTCGCCCGTGTACTTATAAAGGGTGCTGCTTTCAAAGAAGAAATCGATACCGGCTTTACAATAACCGTTTTCATGATTTCCGTCTGCGTCGATGTAGAGATGGTCACTTCCGTAACCCGTAACTTCGGACAATTCTCTTAACACATAAAGATAATCATCCGTTACAAATGCGGCTGCTTGAGAGAAGCCGTCTTCGTCTACCACATATTTTCTGATGTGGTCCCAGTCTTTTGTGTCGCCGTCGATTGCGATCTGCAAATCGCTTGCACTTAAGCTCTCAGCAAAGCTAACGGTAGGGGATAATCCTACCGTTAAAGCCAGTACCATTCCGAGCGAAAGCGCACTCTTTGCCAGTCTCATTCTGCGACCGATTGAGTGTAGCTTTTTCAATCCATAACCCTCCTTATATAGTTTTTGCTGTCCCTTTTGGTTTCTTTTAACCCTTAATACCTGTGTGTGCCACTCCTTCAATGAACTGCTTTTGGAAAATAGCGAACAACACGATCATCGGTACCGCAGCCATCAACGCCCCAGCCATGATGCTCGGAAAGTCCGTTACGTATTGTCCCTGCATGAAAGAAAGAGAAGCAGAAAGTGTCATTTTATCTGTGGATGTGTTTACAATCATGGGCCACATAAGGTCGTTCCATGCGAACCTGAAAGTAAGAATGCCAAGGGACACAAGTCCCGGCTTTACAAGGGGAAGCATTATCTTTATAAATGCTTTTCCTCTGTTACATCCGTCTATATATGCGGCGTCTTCAAGCTCCTGAGGAAGTGACATGAAAAACTGCCTTAACAGGAAGGTTCCCATTGCCGAAAACAGGTTTGGTAAGAAAAGTGCATATATAGTGTTAAGTAGCCCAAGCTTATTGATTATTCTGTACTGAGGCAGAATAAAGAAAGTGCCCGGCACCATAAGTACCGCTAAGGTTGCGGTAAATAAGAAATTTTTAAAAGGAAAATTGATTCTTGCGTAGGCGTAACCTGCCATAGCACAGAATGTAAGCTGTGCAATTACCGTCACCACAGATGAGATGATGGTGTTTGCATAGATTTTTAAAAACGGAAGCTTGGTTAAAACCGTCACATATCCGTCAAATCGAATTTTCTTTGGCAAGATTGTGGGCGGAATAGTCATGGTTTCCGCATTTGTTTTAAGTGAAGTAAGAATCATCCAAAGGAAAGGAAATACCGCGATCAATACTCCGCCTATTAAAATCACATATATAAAAATTCTTGATATCTTTAATTTCTTTGTTTTCATCAGTCGTAATTCACCCACTTCTTCTGCATCTTCATCTGGAAAACGGTCAAAAGCATAATGATAACAAACAAAAGTACCGCAATTGCAGATGCATAGCCTTTCTTAGAATAGGAAAATGCCGAACGATAGAAATGCATAACAACCGATTGTGTGAACTTAATGGCCGGAGCCTTAACATCGATCATCATGTAAATCTCGCTGAAAATCTGGAAAGTAGAAATAATAAGCATAATCACAACATAAAAGATTGTGGGTGTAAGTAAGGGGAGTGTGATTTTTACAAATTTCTGAAGTCCCGTAGCACCGTCTATTTCGGCTGCTTCATAGTATCCTTTTGAAATTCCCTGGATACCTGCAAGTAAGATAATCATGTAATATCCTACGTTAGTCCAAATGGAAACCGTGCTTATACAAATAAGCGCCGTTGCTTTGTCGCTAAGCCAAAGTCTTGGCTGTAATCCAAGAGCTGTCATAAGACCGTTTAAAATACCGAAATCTCCGTTGTAAATCCATCTCCATACCATTGAAACCGCAACTGACATTGTGATTGCAGGAAGAAAATAGATTACTCTGAAGAAAGAAAGTGCTTTAACTTTCGCATTCAATAAAACAGCAATTAATAATGCAAATAACAAAGAAAGAGGGACGATAATGGCAACATACTTAAATGTGTTACCTAAAGCGCGCCACATTTCTTTGTCCTTTACCATGGTCTGATAGTTTTGTAGCCCAACAAAGCCCATGTCTTTATCGAATGCGCCTATGTTGTGAAAACTATCGATTATAACTCTGAAAAATGGATAAAAATAGAAAATAATAAGACCAAGGGTAACGGGGGCTATCATTAATAGCCCCCAGAATATCTCAGTCTTTTGTCTATGAGTAAGTTTTTTCAAGACTGTGTTACCTCAAAGTTTGTTGATTATTCAGTAGCAAGTAAGTCGTTCATCTGAGAAGCGATAGAATCGCATGCATCACTTACAGATACTTCAAGAGAGTATGCTGAAATGAGTTCGTTCCACATAATGTCTCCCCATTCTGCAGCTGTCTTGCTGGTAGGATAAGGATATGAAGAATTCTGTGCTTCGTCAGCAAAAATTGCCATGTTGTACTGAGGGAACTGTTCAAAGTAAAGAGCTGAGTAATCCTTGTGTGAAGGAATAGCTGCACCTGACTTACCAAGCAATTCGTTTGCCTTGTCGCCTGCAAGGAATTCAACCCATTTCCAAGCTGCTTCAGGTGACTTAGTTGCTGCTGAGATACAGTTTGCTTTACCGTGAATAACTGATGTTCTCTTACCGTTGATCATAGGAATGTATGTAACGTCACATTTATCCTTGAATGCTTCGTCGGAAGCAAATGTTGTTGCAAACCAGTCACCGGCCATAACCATACCAACCTTACCTGACATAAACTGTACGTAGTTGGGGTTTTCTGTAAGAGATGCCTGTGAAGGTGAGTAACCTTCCTTCATAAGGTCAACCCAGCACTGGATACCTGCTTTTGTTTCGTCAAGTGAGAAACCTGATGTCTTCTTGTCTTCGCTGATGATGTATCCGCCAAACAACGGAACTGTGTTGTAGAAACCACCCTGATCTGCATAGTCAGCTGTGATACCGTATGTTCCTGTTGCAGGATCTGTGATAGCCTTAGCTGCTGCTACAAGGTCATCCCATGTCCAGTTTTCATTGGGATATGCAATACCCTTAGCGTCAAAGAGTTCTTTGTTGTACCAAAGACCGATTGTATCGTAGTCCATTGCAATACCGTACTGCTTGCCTTCTACTGTGTAGAGGTCGTTTAATGCTGCAGGATAGTTTGAAAGGTCTAAGTCTGATGATGCGATATATTCATCAATCGGAACAACAACGCCTGCTGATGCGTACTTACCGATGTTGGGACCGTTAAGCTGGAATACGTCTGCTACGGAACCGCCTGAAGCTGCTGTTTCAAGCTTTGTCCAGTATTCACCCCAAGCTGTGGGCTCTAACACGATCTTTGTGCCGGGATATGTTTCTTCGAAAATCTTTGCACTTTCTTCAAGATAAGGAGTAAGTGCGTCCTGCCAGTATGCGTAGTGAATTTCACCTTCTACTGTGGTTTCTGCAGTTTCGGCGGGTGCTTCTTCAGGAGCAGCTGCCTCTTCTGTCTTTGTTTCAGTCTGCGCCGGAGCAGGTGCAGGTTCTGTCTTTGCTTCACCACAACCTGAAAGCATTGTAGCTGTCATGGCAGCGCAAAGAATTGTTGCGAGCAATTTCTTTTTCATAATGTAATCCTCCCATGAAAAATTATGTATTTGGTTTACCCCAAATGTTGATACGTAAACAGCGAAACATTGTTTACTAAATCTACGTAACAATATTATCGCGTTTTACGAAACAAATCTATTGAATTTTTTGCCTATTTTTCACCTCCAAAATTTGTGAAATAGCACTAAAACATCAGTGTTTATGGGGCTTAAGAGTACTCTTTGTGTTGACATAACAGTGAAAAAAAAGTATCATAATTTTGAAGATTTGTTTCGTTAAATTTTAAACAAGATAAAAACAAAGGGGTTTTTATGAGCACAATCAGAGAAGTCGCTGCGCACGCAGGCGTATCGCCCGCAACAGTTTCAAGAGTCATTAACCATGACACAACCTACAAAATGACCGAGGAAACAAAGGAAAAAATCTGGCGCGCGGTAGCAGAGCTTAACTACAAAGCACCGTCTGCTTCCGCATCAAAAGCAAAGATGGCAAAGAGAAATCTTGCAAACGGGCCGGCGCATCGCTTCGGAGTGGTGTTAAACGTTCAGGGCGGAAAATATGCAGACCCTTACTATTTGACCGTTCTTTCAGGCTTTGAAGAAAAGATGCTTGAATGCGGATATGACATCGCTTTTGTGCATACAAACGAAGAGTTCAGCAATAAGATGGTAATGACAAGTGCATTCAGCGAGCCTTTGTCAGGTCTTATTATCATGAATACACTTTCAAAAGATGTTTTTTCTTACGTAGAAAAAATGACTCCACACATCGTAGGCGTGGATACTCTCCACTCTTCCATCGATAACATCGCATACGACCATTACACATGTGCGTTCTTGGCGGTTGAGCATCTTAAAAACTGCGGTTATAAGAGAATCGGATTTATCGGCGGATGTAAAGACGATATAAGAAGTTCGAGACGTTTTAAGGGATACTTTTCGGCCCTTTTCCAGTTTGGCCTTGAATACAACGAAGACTGGGTGCTTCCCAGTAACTGGAGTGAAGAATATTGTGCTGAAATGGTAAAGGAAGCTTACAGTAAAGGTCACCTTCCCGATGCTTACTTTGTGGCAAGTGACCTTATGGCAATCGCTGTTTTAAGAGCCCTTTACGATTTAGGTGTATCTGTTCCAAAGGACTGCGGCGTTATAGGCTTATCAAACATTGAAATATCAAGATATTCAAACCCTCCCCTTTCCACTATTGCAATCCCGGTAAAGGAAATGGGAAGAGTGGCTGCCCAAGTACTTTTAGACAGACTTAACGGTGATACATCACCCAAAAAAGTCATTACCCTTGGTCAGGAAGTGCTTAGACGAAGTAGCACCTGATATGTTTTGTGAATTTGTCACAAGAAAATCATTAGTTTATTATAAAAATTTCAAAATTTTATCACGCAACACTTTACTTTTCTAAAGCGATGTGCTAATCTTAATTTGTTGCGAGGTGCAACATATATATTTTTTGGAGGTATCTGTAATGAACAAAGGTACAGTAAAGTGGTTCAACAACCAGAAGGGTTACGGATTTATCTGCGACGAATCAGGTAAGGATGTATTCGTACACTACTCAGGATTAAACATGGAAGGTTTCAAGTCTCTTGAAGAAGGCGCTTCCGTACAATTCGACGTAGTTGACGGAACAAAGGGACCTCAGGCAGTAAACGTAACAAAGTTATAAGATTCAGTACTTATGATCTTATACACTTAATCAAGAAACGATGTGCCTTTTCTTAAATATATTTTTCGGAATGTTTATTTAGAATTAGCAAT
>JAILCK010000152.1 GCA_024680435.1 Lachnospiraceae bacterium | reverse complement strand
AAGTAAGTATTCGGAAGCCACAATGGTTTCTTTTGAAGATAAAGGCGAGTATATTGAGGCCAATTACGATTACACGGCTCCCGGCGAAGAAGAAGTTATCGCTAAAATGAACTATAAGGTATATCCTGACGGAAGAATCATAGTAAACGCTAAGTACATAGGAAAAGAAGGACGTCCTGTATTACCTTTGTTTGGATACGAAATGAAGCTTTCAAAGGAATTTAACAACGTTGAATACTTTGGTAAGGGTCCCGAAGAAAACTACTTTGACAGAAACAACGGAGTTGAAACGGGCATCTATAAGACAACCGTTGAAGATAATCTTACGCCATACCTTATTCCTCAGGAATGCGGTAACCGTACAAACGTAAGATATGCAAGGATCACAAACGACGAAGACCACGGAATACAGTTTAGCGCAACAGAAGGTACTTTTGACTTTGGATTCCTCCCTTACAGCGCATATGAAATGGAAAACGCACTTCATAAGGATGAGCTTCCTAAGCGTAATTACACATGGATAAGAATCATGGCGGCTCAAATGGGCGTTGGCGGAGACGACACATGGGGCGCTCCCGTTCAGGAACAGTTTAGACTGGATTCTTCAAAAGACTACGAAGTCACATTCGAAATGAGATATATTTAAGGAGACAAAAATGAAAGTACTTGTAACAGGTGTTAAGGGTCAGCTTGGCTATGACGTAATGAGAAGGCTAAAAGAAAGAGGCATCGAAGGAATCGGTGTGGATGTTGAAGAAATGGACATTACCGATGAAAAGGCGGTAGATAAGGTAATCACCGAAGCAAATCCCGATGCGGTTATTCATTGTGCGGCATGGACGGCAGTTGATGCTGCGGAAGATGAAGACAAGAAAGAGCTTGTAAGAAAAGTAAATGCCGACGGACCAAAGAATATAGCTAAGGTTTGTAAGAAGCTTGATATAAAGATGCTTCATATAAGCACAGACTATGTATTTGACGGACAGGGGGATGAGCCCTTTGATCCCGACGATACCCCTGCACCTGTAAGTGTCTACGGAGCCACAAAATATGAAGGTGAAAAAGCCGTTACAGATATTTTGGATAAATTCTTTATCGTGCGTATCGCTTGGGTGTTTGGCATCAACGGAAAGAACTTTGTAAAGACAATGCTTAACCTTGGTAAGACCCATGACACATTAACAGTTGTCAACGATCAATGGGGCTCACCCACCTATACATTTGACCTTGCAAAGCTTTTGGTAGATATGATTTTAACCGAAAAATACGGAATCTATCATGCCACCAACGAAGGTTTTATTAACTGGTATCAGTTTGCGTGTAAAATATTTGAAAAAGCCGGCATGACAAATGTAACGGTAAAACCTGTCACCACTGCTGAGTATGGCGTTTCAAAGGCTAAAAGACCTTTTAACAGCCGTATGTCAAAGGATAAGCTTACTAAAAACGGCTTTGAGCGCCTCCCTGATTGGGAAGATGCGTTGGATAGATACTTAATAGAGTTAAAAGAAAACGGAGCATTTTAAAATGAGTGATTGTAACAATAATTGCGAATCATGTAAGGCAAATTGTGCAAGCCGAGAAAAGGAAAATCCTTTTCTTGCGCCCATGAATGAAAAATCAAATATTAAGCACGTTATCGGTGTTGTAAGCGGAAAAGGCGGAGTGGGAAAGTCCATGGTTACAAGCCTTCTTGCATCGGCAATCAGAGAATCCGGTAAAAGCGTGGCAATTTTAGATGCCGATATCACAGGCCCTTCAATTCCGAAGGCTTTCGGGCTTACAAAGAAAGCCGATGCTCTTGATGAAAACATGATTTTGCCGGTAGAGAGTAAAGACGGAATCAAGATAATGTCCCTTAACTTAATAAATGCGGATGATACAGATCCTGTAATTTGGAGAGGACCAATCTTAGCAAGCGTAGTTAAGCAGTTTTGGAGCGAAGTAGCCTGGGGCGATGTTGATTACATGCTTGTGGACATGCCTCCCGGAACAGGAGATGTGCCACTTACTGTATTTCAGTCACTCCCCATTGAAGGAATTGTGGTTGTTACATCACCTCAAAAGCTTGTGGGAATGATAGTTGAAAAAGCAGTTAAGATGGCAAACATGATGAATGTTCCGATTCTTGGACTTGTTGAAAATTTTAGTTATCTTGAATGCCCTGATTGCGGTAAAAAAATAAATGTCTTTGGGGAGAGTACAGTAGAGGATTTGGCCAAAGAAAATGACATAAGTGTTTTTGCGAAAATCCCCATTGACCCTAAGGTAGCCGACAGTGCTGACAGTGGTAAAATTGCCGATATTAAAGGTGATTGGTTAAAGGAAATTGTAGAGAAAATTAGTGAAATTTAGAAGATAGGGCAAAATGCCCTATCTTTTTTTAAGAATTTTTGGAAAGTTTTGTCCTTACCACACGGAATTTGCTTTGGTATAATTGAATACGTGAATGGGAATATAATCTTGGAAGATTGGAGGTAATGGTGTTTGCCATTGGTGAGGCCACGACACTTGTAAGGAACGGAAAAATTCAAATGCCGACCGAATATCATCTTAAAAAGAAGAAGTTATTTGGAGCGTGGATAGCAGACAATGTCCTTTGTATATCGGACGAGGTCAAAGCATTGAGAGCAAGAAGAGAAGCTATTTTCAATGCCAACGTTGACACGAATCATAATTTACACATAGATGGTACATTTAATGGGTGCAAAGCAGTTATCACAGGTTGTATCAGCACCATTCAAGTATTAATAGAGGGAGGAAGGCATGTTTAAAATTGACGAATATGTAGTGCACACAACAGGCGGAATTTGTAAAGTAACAAGTATCGATTCACTCGACATTCCGGGTGCAGACAAGTCAAAAAAGTATTATTTATTGGTGCCCATTAAGGCAGCAGGAAGCAAGGTTTATGTTCCTGTTGATAATGACAGCGCCATAAGACCGATCACCACAAGTGATGAAGCCATCAAGCTTATCGACGAGATACCTGCTATTGAAGAACTGACCATCGAAAACGATCGTTTCAGAGAAGCAAAGTACAAAGAAGTTATCAAAAGCTGCGATTTACATGAACTTATAAGCGTTTTAAAGAATCTTTATTTCAGAAGACTTCAAAGAATTTCTGAGGGAAAGAAAAATACCGCAACAGATGATAAGTATTTTAAGATTGCGGAAGAAAACTTACTTAGTGAACTTTCATTTGTGCTTCATAAAAACAGAGAAGAAGTTAAGACGCTTGTGGCAGA
Organism: Lachnospiraceae bacterium; assembly: GCA_024680435.1. GTDB lineage: Bacteria > Bacillota > Clostridia > Lachnospirales > Lachnospiraceae > UBA1258. Next base: position 9,438 of record JAILCK010000152.1, on the reverse strand, counting down.
TAAAATTACAGTATGATTATTCATCACCGGTCTAAAAGGCCGGTGATTTTTTATAAGAAGGCAAAGAAAAAGCGCTGTAAAAACAGCGCTTTTGGTTTATCAATCTGCAAGAGACCAGGTCACACCTTCTCTTGTATCTTTAATCACGACACCCTTTGACAAAAGTTCATCTCTTATGGCATCTGCAGTAGCAAAGTCTTTATTCTTCTTTGCTTCTTTTCTTTCTTCAATCTTAGCTAAGATATACTTTTCAAGCTCGGCATCAACAGCGGTTGAAGATGCTTCTTCTTTCTTTAAAAGGTCTAAGTTAAGCACTTCTTCAAAGCTTTCGATAAGCTTAACCTTTGTGGCATCGGAGCAAGAATCCTTAAGGACATCATATAAAACAGTAATTGCCAAAGAAGTGTTTAAGTCGTTGCAAAGAGCATCGGTAAACTTTTCTTTGTAAGAAGCAAAAACTGCTTCATCAACAGTTGAATTTTTAGCATTATCGGCGATTCTGGCAATTTGCTTTTTAAGCTTTTCGTATTGGCTCTTAACCTGATCCATTACGTCGTAAGAAAACTCAAGGGGTTTACGGTAGTGGCTCTGCAAGCAGAACATTCTGTAAACGAGGGGATTGTAACCCTTTTCAACCAAAAGATCCACGCATAAAAACTCGCCGGAGCTTTTGGACATTTTCTTTCCGCCCTTTTCATTTAAGTGATGAACATGGAACCAATAATTACACCATTTATGTCCGAAGTACGCTTCACTTTGGGCAATTTCGTTGGTGTGGTGAGGGAAGATATTGTCAATTCCTCCGCAGTGGATGTCAAGTCTGTCACCTAAGTGCTTTTTGCTTATGCAAGAGCACTCAATGTGCCATCCGGGATATCCCACGCCCCAGGGGCTTTCCCATTTAAGGGCCTGATCTTCGAACTTTGACTTTGTAAACCAAAGCACAAAATCGTTTTTATTTTTCTTATTTACATCTTCATCAACGTCGTCTCTTACGGCTACCTGTAAATCATCGCCGCCCTGGTTTGACAAAACGTTGTATTTTTGAAGCCTTGCAGTGTCAAAATAAACGTTTCCCCCTGCAATATACGCAAAGCCCTTATCCAAAAGCTTTTGAACCATTTCGATAAAATCATCGATGCAGTTTGTAGCAGGTTCGATAACATCGGGAATTCTTATATTTAATCTTTCGATATCCTTAAAGAAAGCATCTGTATACATCTTAGCGATTTCCATGACAGTTTTGTGCTCTCTCTTTGCACCTTCCACCATCTTATCATTACCTGTATCGGAATCGCCTGTTAAGTGACCTACGTCTGTTATGTTCATAACTCTTTTAACATCATAGCCCATGTAACGAAGAGTGCGGTCCAGAATATCTTCCATAATGTAACATCGAAGGTTACCAATATGTGCATAGTGATAAACGGTAGGTCCGCATGTGTAAAGTGACACGTGACCTTCTTTAATCGGTTTAAAGTCTTCAACCTTCTTGGTTAACGTATTATAGAATTTTAACTGGCTCATTTTACAGCCCTCCTTTTTTTAACTTTTTTATCGTATCAATATAGAAACTTGGAGTCAAGCGCTAAATCGCCAAACTTACGGTAAAATTCAAAGGATTCTTTCTTTAAAATAACATAAACAAAAGGTGCCTTTTGCTATGTGGATAAGTGGTATGCCGGAAATACTCGAGAGGGAGCCTTCCCTTCCCTGCATTCCCTCTTCCTCTTCCCCCTTAGAAAGAAAAACGAAAAGAAAGAAGCAAAGAAAAGATAAAAGAAAGATGTACCCCTATTATCATCATCCATTGCCATGATGGTGGAAACGGATGGTATGATCCTCAGCTTCTTCATACACCTCGTATTTATCTGACGGAGGATGAGGGGGATGATATCACAATAACCACAATGATAAATTACAGATTTTGGAAAGAGGCAAGATTGGAAAACCATGATTATATTACAGCTTATTGTCCGGAATTGCTTGACAGGCTTGGTCCTTTTATTTTTGATATGCTGAAGGGAGAAATTACTGTTCAGGAGGCAATATCGGGAACCAGATGGAATATTTGAAAATAGGAATTAAGTTTAAGTGAACTAGGATATAAGCGTTATTCAAATCAATTTTTTCTTGACAAACAAAAGCGAATAGTGCACTCTAAAGAACTGGGGAACACCGTTCGCTTTAATTTGATAAAGGACTGATAATTATTGATTAAAACAGGAGAAGGTAATGTCTAAGGATAAAACTAATAATCATAAAATTATAATTGAAGAGGCAAAGAAGGAATTTTTGGAATATGGTTTTGCTAAGGCTTCATTGAGAAGAATTGCAGCATCAGCAGGAATGAGTGCTTCCGGAATGTACAAGCATTTTCCAAGTAAAGAAGCAATGTTCGGGGAATTAATAAAACCTGCTTATGATGATTTTTTAGATATTTTCAGAAATGGGACTGAATATGATTATGAAGAAGAAAGTGTAGAAAACTTAAGAAGAATGTTAGAGGGTTCAGAGGTTACTAAGATAATTAACTATGTATATGACAATTATGATGCATTTAAACTTGTAATATGTAAGTCTCAGGGGACAAAGTATGAAAATTTTATTGAAGAGCTTTCACTGATAGATGAGATGGGTACATTAAAATTTATAGATGCTCTTAGGAAAAAAGGAGAACCTATAAAGGATATTAATAAAGAAGAATTTCATATGCTAGCTATAACTTATGCAACAGCTATGTTTAAACCTGTGGAGTTTGATTATCCTAAGGAAAAAGCTATACATTACGCTAAGACTATGGATGAGTTTTTTGCACCAGCATGGAAGTCATTTTTTTACTTAGAGGTTGATAAGTCCAAGTCTAAATAGTAATAGAATTGATGTGATACTTAAATTAATTTAAAATTTGTTAATGTGAACATTTTCAGGTGCCTTATAGGGCGCCAAAAAATTGCCAGTTGTGTTAGAGATATATAACCTTTAGTAGTTTTATTAAATTGTGACCTAATAGAAAAAGCTAAAAGAAAGCCAAAAGAAAGAGTATATAAATAATAAATTTCTAAAAAGATAAAAAATCATTAGAAATAGAATGGTAATGCCAATTATGAATGAAATGAAGAATGATGTGAATAATCTGATGGGTAATAATAAAGAGAATGCCATAGATTTAAATGTAACATTTAAATATAAAGGAGAAAAAGAAGAATCCTTATCAAAGATAGAAGGGAATATAGAAAAGGGAAAATGTGTTTGTCTTTGTGGGGCCAGTGGCTGTGGGAAAACAACTCTTATAAGAAGCATAAATCATCTTATTCCAGACTTTTATGAGGGAAATCTTACAGGATATGTGCATATCAATAATGAGGATATTAAAGATAAGGGGATTGGCGAAATAAGTGAGTTTGCATCTTCAGTTTTTCAGGATCCCAGAAGTCAGTTTTTTACAGTGAATAGTACTACAGAGGTTGCTTTTGGGCTGGAAAATACAGGAGTGGATAATGTTGAAATAAAAAAAAGAACGGATGAAGCATTTGAAAAATATGGCCTTGAAAAATTAAGGGATAGAAAGGTTTCGAGATTATCAAGTGGAGAAAGACAGCTTGTTGCCATAATTTCAGCCCTTGCTCTTGATACGGATATAATTTTGCTGGATGAACCAACTGCAAATCTTGATGCGGCAGCAATAGAACAGATTAAAGAGCTTTTGAAGAAGATAAAGAGAAGTGGAAAGACTATAGTGATTAATGAGCATAGACTTTATTTTCTAAAGGATATAGCAGACCAATACTGGTACATAAAAGATGGAAGAGTACTTAATAAATTTTCATCAGAGGAAATGCTTAATATGACAGAAGGTGATCTTGATGCTCTGGGACTTAGAAAAATAGACTTAAGTAATATTGAGATTTCCAGGCGTGAGGTCATAAGAGAAGAAAATCATACCCTTGAATTAAAGAATATTAAATATGGATATAATAGAAAAACTGAGATATTATCTGATATTTCCTTATCTGCAAGCACAGGTGAAGTGATAGGAATTATAGGTTCTAATGGTAGCGGAAAGACTACCCTTGGGAAAAACATATGTGGACTGGTCAAAAAAAATGATGGGGAAATTATCTTTGATGGAATAAAGCAGGATAAAAATAATATTGTAAAGAACTCATTGTTTATAATGCAGGAAGCGGAATTTCAGTTCTTTTCCAATACTGTTTGGAATGAAATTAAATATGGAAATGACAATACACAGGAATTCAGAGAAAAGACCACAAAGCTTTTGAAGAAGCTTGATATGTGGGAGTGCAGGAATAGACATCCTTTTTCCTTGTCCGGTGGACAGATGCAAAAACTTACTTTGATATTAGCTTATTTTTCAAAGAAGAAGGTAATAGTTTTAGATGAGCCTACTGCCGGACTTGATTATAAAAGCCTGCTTGCAGTTATAGATATGATAAATGAAATGCAGAAAAATAAAATAGTATTTATCATAACCCACGATTTGGAGCTTATATCTAAGGCTTGTACCAAATGTATTTCAATTGCTAATGGGAAGATATCAGATGAATTTGATCTGGACGATGAAAAGGACCAGATGGATTTACGTGAATATATGAAAACCTCCTTTAGTATAAAAGATAATGAAAGAAATACTGAAAAGGTAAGAATAAATAGAAATACGGATATACGTACCTATATGTTTTATCTTTTGGTGGCATTTGCGGTGGGAATAACAGGAAAGCAGTATCTAATAACTCCGGCTATGCTCATTATGTCGGTTATCGCAATTAATAATAAACAGTATAGGCAGGCTTTTTTATATCCAGCAGCATATGCAGCCCTGGTGGCCCTGCCTTATATAAGTACGAATCTTCCACTAAATCTGATTGCAAATATGATGATGAGATTTATGGCGATGACTTTTGCAGCGGATATAACATTTTCCAGTGACGGGGCTTCTTTGGTGATAGCTGGACTTAGGAAGATAAAAGTGCCGGAAAAAATAATCATTATAGCAGCGGTTTCATTTAGATTCTTTCCGGTAGTAATAAGTGATGCAAAGATATCAAACCAGGCAATAAAAACAAGAAGCTTTTTTAAGGGAAGCATTGAAAAAATAAAAAGGTTACCTGCCTATGTAGAAATAATGATAGTTCCCATGATTTTTAGAATGCTTAGGATAGCAGAGTATCTTTCTGCCTCTGCTGAAACCAGGGGAATAACCTTAAAGTGTAGAAAGAATTCTTATATTGATCTGAAAATGAATATAAAGGATTACGTATTTATTTTTATGTATCCATTATTCATTACGGGATATATTAAATTTTTTATGTAAGGAGAATGAGCAAAATGACCAACTCAAAGGAAGTAACAAATAGTGAAAAATTAAAGGTAAAGGACATAATAACTACTACCTTATTATCCTTAGTTAATGTGGTGGTGTTCTATGTTTGCAGCTCTATTTATGGATTGCCGATTTTAATAGCAATTTTTCCTGTATTTGTATCACTTACACAGGGAATTATATTTATGGTATTGGGCACAAAGGTCCCTAAAAAAGGTGCGATTTTAATTCATACTTTTATTTTGGGAGTAGCTGGTCTGAATATAATGTACCTTGTGGGATTTGTGATTTCAGGAATTATAACAGAGCTATTGATTTATAAGCATTATGGAGATTTAAAGAGATTAAGCATTGGTTATGTCATAATGCAGGTTATTGCAAGCTTTACCAGTACATATTATCCATATTCAATTGCATTTGAATCAACAAAAGAGGCAATAGAAAAAATGGGAAGCGGAGTTGAAATCTATGAAGAAGTAAGTAAAATGCTTAATCCTGGTGTGATTGCTATATTTATGGTGTTTACTGCAATTGCTGCGGTACTAGGTGCACTTATTGGCTGTGCAATTATGAAGAAGCATTTAATCAATGGAAAAGAAATAGTAAAGGATGAGCTTGGAGGTGAAGCCTTTGAATAATGATCAAAAGAGCGTGTCCTTTTTTAAGGAGATGAAGGAATTTATCAAGCCTTACAACAAAGGCTATGCTTTATCGGTAATAATAAGTATCGTTGGAGTATTTTGCAATTTATTATCTTATCTTTTTGCAGGAAAAATAGCAGGAAAATTATTTGGTGGTGAAAAAAGCTTTAATGCAATACTTGTTTTAATAGGCCTGATATTTATATGTAAAATATTACATGGGGTATTAGCAAATCTGTCAACAACAATATCTCATAAAGCAGCATTTAAAACACTAAGAGACATAAGACTTGCACTTGCAGAAAAGATGATGAAGCTTCCTCTTGGATATTTTGAAAAGACAGGAAGTGGAAGGATAAAAACAACAATAGTAGATAGAGTAGAAACTATTGAAAAAACTCTGGCTCATATATTACCAGAGGTATCAGGAAACCTGACTGCACCTATTTTAATGACAATATGGGCTTTCTTTATTGACTATAGAGTTGCAATAATTATGACTGTATGGTTTTTTGTTGGGCTTCTGTTCTCGGCAGGAATGATGTATGACTACAATAACAGATATAATGCTTATGTAGAAGCAGAAAAGAATATGAATGAGGCTATCGTTGAATATGTAAGAGGTATAGAGGTAATAAAGAACTTCAACAGAACTGAGTTCTCCTTCAAAAAATATATAGATGCAATAAAAAAGCATTCTGCAGTTGCTCTGAAATGGCAGAAACAGACTCAGGTGTTTATGGGGCTTTCGATGACTGTTACCCCATATTCCATTTTTCCAGTAATTATATCTGGTCTTATATTCGTAAATAATGGAAGCCTTACGGGAGAAAGGCTGTTTTTGCTAATTCTTATTTCCCTTGGAATATATGATCCTTTATGCAGGGTAATTAATTATTCTGATTCCATAGCTGTGATGGGTACAGTTGCCTCAGAGGTTAAGGAAATATTAAATGCTCCTGAGTTAAAACGTGGAGATGGTACATTTGATTCTGAAAATATAGATATTGAAATAAAAAATGTAGATTTCTCTTATGAAAATGATGAGAATAAAGCTCTTGATAATATATCTTTAAATATAAAGAAAGGGAAAGTGACTGCTCTGGTAGGAGAATCCGGGAGTGGAAAATCAACACTTGCGAAGCTTCTGGCAGGTTACTGGGATAAACAAAGGGGCAGCATATTAATTGGAGGAAGGGATATAAGTACCTATTCACAGGAGGAAATTAATAAGTATATAGCCTACGTAGACCAGGAAACCTTTCTATATAATATGAGTATTATGGAAAATATAAGAATAGGTAGAAAGGGAGCATCAGACGAGGAGGTAATCGAAGCTGCGAAGAAGGCGGGTTGCCATGCATTTATAAAGGCTCTTCCTGATGGATATAATACTAATGCAGGAGTAGCAGGTGCCATGTTATCTGGGGGTGAACGTCAGAGAATAGCAATAGTACGTGCCATGTTGAAAAATGCACCGGTAATGATATTGGATGAAGCTACGGCAAGCAGCGATCCGGAAAACGAGGCGTCAATTCAGGAGGCACTTTCAGTTTCTGCAAAGGGAAAGACCCTTATTGTTGTAGCTCATAGGCTATCAACCATAATTAATGCAGATAATATTGTATTGATGGATGATGGGAAAGTTAGGGCTCAGGGAAGTCATGAAGAGCTTTTGAAAAAAGACGAAAAATATAAAAGAATGTGGGAAATGTCAGAAGGTGAGGAATAATATATGATTGAATCCTTAAAAAAAGCATTTGAATTTTGTGGAAAAAGAAGGAGCAAAATTTTTGGCGGATTAATCTTGCAATTCTTAAGAGGTGGCTTTGGAGTATTACAATTGTTAGGAATAATGATACTTCTGGAAAATATGGGTAATACGGCAGAAACAAGGTCGGCAGTTATAAAACTGGTAATAATAACAGTGGTATGTCTGACTGGAAGTTATATAACAGGTTATTTACAGAACATTGTTTTATTGGAAGCAGATTTTTATATGGTTGAGGATAAAAGGTTTCAAATTGGAAATCTTTTAAAGAAAATGCCCCTTGGTATATTTACTGATAAAAAATCTGAGGCTATAAATGCCGCTTTAACTACTTCTATGTCAACAATTGAAATGTCTGCTGCGGTCAGCATAGTGGGAATAATTGGAGGTTTTTTGACCACCTTATCTATCTTAATAATGCTTCTTGTATATGAATTTAGAATTGCGATAATAGTTGCAATATGTATGATACTTTATTTCCTTATAATTAATCTTCAAACAAGTGTATCAAGAAAAAATGCGCATATTCAAAAGGATCCCATGGATAAATTGATTTCTGCTACATTAACCTATGTACAGGGAATAAAGGTATCTAAAATATTTAGTTATAAGGATGGTGATAAGAAGCTTAAGTCGGCAATTGAGGATGCTGAGATTGGTTGTATAGGTCTTACTGAGAAAACTATGCCAGCTATGTATTTGAGCAGATTAAGCCTTGGTATATTTGAGTCGTGTATAATTGGGGTGGATTTATATTTATATATGGTGGAAGAAAGTATAGATTTAAATAAAGCCATACTGCTTTTAATCCTTAGTTTTGTTGTTTTTGCGGCTATCAATCAGGCTGGACTAAATCTATCAATGGTTGGTGTCCTCGAAAATGCGATAGATAGTGTAGAAAATATTGAAAAGCTGGAGACCTTAGAAATTAAGAAGCCGGAAGAAGAACCAAGGGGAAATGATATTGAATTTGAAAATGTTTCTTTTTCCTATGGTGATAATGAAGTAATAAAAGATGTTTCTTTTAAGTTGAGGGAGGGTTCATTTACAGCCATAATAGGACCGTCAGGTTCTGGAAAAACTACCCTTTGTCAGCTAATACCAAGATTTTGGGAAATAAACAGAGGAAGTATCCGTATAGGTGGAGCGGATATAAGGAATATCAATGATGAATTATTAAATAAAAAAATCAGTATGGTATTTCAAAAGGTTTATCTATTTGAAGATACAATAGAGAATAATATAAAGCTGGGGAAACCTGATGCTACATACGAAGAGGTAGTAGAAGCGGCAAAGTCTGCAAGGTGTCATGACTTTATATCCAGACTTCCAGAAGGATATAAGACGGTGGTTACTGAATCGGGTGGAAACTTGTCAGGTGGTGAAAAGCAGAGAATATCAATAGCCAGAGCAATACTTAAGGATTCACCTATAATTATTCTTGATGAAGCTACAAGTGCATTAGATATGGAGAATGAGCATGAGATAATAAGTGCGATAGAAGAACTTACTAAAAATAAAACTGTAATTATGATAGCTCATAGAATGAAGACCGTACGTAATGCTGATGAGATAATAGCAATTGAAAATGGAAAAATAGTTGAAAAGGGATGCCATGAGGAGCTTATAAAAAGAGACGGTTTATATAGTAGATTTATCGTGGAAAGACAAAAGGCAAAAAA
>JAILCK010000146.1 GCA_024680435.1 Lachnospiraceae bacterium | reverse complement strand
CGCTTTAGAGAAGCAGGTTACACAGTCCCTAAATATATGATTGAAGCCAAAGGAAAGACTTTATTCGAATGGTCTTTAATAAGCTTGGAAGGCTATAAAAGAGACGTAGATAAATATGTCTTTATCGCCATGAAAGATGAGACTGTTGACGTAGAAGGTTTTATTTTAAAACAATGCGAGGCTCTTGGCATTAGGAATTACAAGGTTATTTTGCTTGACTATTTAACGGATGGCCAGGCAACGACTGCTATGCTTGCATCAAAGTATTGGGATAAAGACCATGCTCTTTTAATCTATAACATTGATACATATGTAGAAGCAGGAGAGATGAACTCAGATCAATTAAAAGGAGATGGGTTTATTCCTTGCTTTAAAGCAGAAGGAGACCACTGGAGCTTTGTACGCTTGGATGAAAGCGGAAAAGTGGTTGAAATTAAAGAGAAGAAAAGAATTTCAGATCATTGTACTTTAGGAGCTTACTATTTTAAGACATGTAAGCTCTATGAGGACCTTTACAAGGAGTACTATAACGGTACGGTAGAACTTGTAAACGGAGAAAAGTATGTGGCTCCGTTATATGATTATTTGCTTAAAAAGAATGGAGAAATCTATATTTGTGATGTGAATCCCGAAAGGGTGCATGTGCTTGGCACACCGAAGGAACTGGAAGAGTTTTTAAATGAATAGGCATGTTTGATTTGTAAAAGGGAGTAATTCATTGGATGAATTACTCCCTTTCTTTCTGGCTTTTATATGCGACAAAAACTATGTTGTGTATTCTCTCTAAAATAAACTCTATAAGCATTGAACCTGCAATCATGCATGTAAAGTATACTATTCGTTTAATCCACCAGTTTCCGATTACCATTTCGGTCATAGCGGAGACACGAGGGAATACAATATTTAAGAAAAAACAGTGGTAAAGAAAAATGTAAAGAGTGTGCTTTCCTATGAAGGCGATTTTATCCATTAATTTTTGCGGAAGGCCGTTTGAAAATCGCTTTAAAAAAAGTTCTAAGAAATATAGAGTGGCAGCCACCAAAATAGCATACAATCCCAGACTTATACTTGGCGGATTTAATCCGTATCCAAAAGGAATTTTCGCATCTATTTTGAAGAAATCATGAGAAATAAAGTAAAACCAGGCTATGGCACAGCCACACGAAATTGCAGAAAGAATACCTGCAATAATTGAATTAACAGAGATTCTATTGCAGTATTTTCCAAACCACATCCCGAGATATAGAAGAATTAGATATGTTCCTCCAAATAGTTTTCCGCCACCGCCATATACCCCTAAAATATTGGAATAATTAGTTGTTAAACTTGATATTCCCAGAACAACTAAAAAAGCAATAGACTCTATTGCAAGCCCCAGTTTCTTTTGGCTTGCAATTTTGAATACATAAAATAGAAGCGGAGAGATAATGACTAACTGGATATAAAGTAAGACATAGTAAAAGGGGGGACTGGCGTTAAAATGAATGAAACGGTTTAGAATAGCTTCAAAATTAAAAACACGGTCAGAAAAAATGGAATAAATGATTGTAGCAACAGCGTAGGGCCTTAGAATTTTAAGACATTTATTTAAAGACTTTTTACATAAATCATAACTGTTTTTGCTATAAGACCACATGGTTGTGATACCCATGATTAAAATAAATAAACTTACACTATAAAAAGAAAAGAATTGAATATACCCATCTGAATATAATATTCCGATAGTATGGTCAATCATTACAGCAATAATAGCCATGAATTTAGCGACATCAACCCATTTGGTCCTTGCATTCATCTTAATATCAATTCTCCTTATTTTTCTTCATACCATCTATGTTTTTCAGGATCTTCATACTTATCCATGAAGTCTTTTCCAAGAGATATCTTTTCATCCGCAAAAGCTATTGAATCTAGCTGTGTGAAAACCCCAACTACCTTGTTGAAATGCAAATTATCAAAGAAGTTAAGCATTTCCATAGGGACAATACTTGCAAACTGAGGAACATCCGAAAAAACGGTCGGATAATCAAGCTCATCTCTGGGATGAGGCTTTAAAAAGCAAGTGCCAATCTTTGAGTATTCATCAATGATATCCCTAAAAATTTTAGCTCGCTGATTTAAATCCGTA
>JAILCK010000089.1 GCA_024680435.1 Lachnospiraceae bacterium | reverse complement strand
TGATGAAAACTTTGGATTTGGAAAGCCACAGGTTAAATTTGACGCACCAACCTTAGAAGAAGTGGTGCCTAAGTTTTTGGATGAATGTAAGTTAAACGACCACTACTACGCCGTTCCTTACATGCGCTCAACGGAAGCTTTGTATATTAACGAAGACCTGGTTAAGGCTTTGGGATACGAAGTGCCTGAAAATGTAAGCTGGGACTTTATATGGGAAGTGTCTGAAGCCGCAATGGAAACAGACTCTGAAGGTACCTTTAAGGTTAACGGCCAAAAGGTAATGATTCCTTTTATTTATAAGTCTACGGATAACTATATGATTCAGATGCTTAAGCAAATGGGCGCAGGGTACTCTGATACAGAAGGGAACATTCAAATCTTTAACGATGATACAAAGAATTTCTTGTTTGAAATAAGTAAGCATGCTAAAACAGGCGCTTTTTCAACCTTTAAGATTTCAAGCTATCCCGGTAACTTCCTAAATGCAAACCAGTGTATCTTTGCAATCGATTCAACAGCCGGTGCCACCTGGATGGGACCCCATGCGGTGCATCACGACATTAGCGAAGATAAGCTCACAGAGTTTAACCTATTAGTTCGCCCTATTCCGCAGCTTGACCCCGAAAATCCTAAAATGATTTCACAGGGCCCTTCGATTTGTATATTTAATAAAAAAGACCAAGGGGAAGTGCTTGCTTCCTGGCTGTTTACTCAGTACCTTTTATCAAACGAAACACAGATTGCCTATTCACAGACAGAAGGCTATCTACCCGTTACCCAAAAGGCCTTTGATTCAAGGGAATATCAAGACTACTTAAGCCGTGAAGGCGAGGATAACGATTTATACTACGCTCCCAAAATTCAGGCTTCAAAGCTTTTACTTGAAAACATTGACAATACATTTATCACTCCTGTCTTTAACGGCTCCGCTTCTTTAAGAGATGCCGCAGGACAGATGATTGAAAACGTCACTAAGTCTGAAAGAAGAAAAGAAACCGTTAATGATGAGTACATAACTAAGATGTATAAAGATATACAGAGCCTTTATCACTTGGATCAGGTTCAAAAAGCAAATACCGAAACCTTTGAAAAGAAAGAATTCGGAAAGCTTCCCACAGCGTCAAAAGTACTTCTTTATACACTTATACTTGCATGGGTGGCAATAATCGGATATTGGCTTTTTTCAAAGAAAATGTCTAAAAGTGTTAAAAATAACGATAAATAGGTTATTTTATTAACAAACTTTCGGCATATAATCATTTGCTTAATTAAATTTTTTAATTATAATCAAATTGTTCGGGAGGAAAACTCCCCAATTAGGAGGAAAATCTAATGAAGAGAATTTTAGCACTTGTATTGGCTGCTACCATGGTTCTTGCATTTGCAGGATGCGGAGCAGAAAAGAAGGGCGAAGGCGTATTAACATATGCTGAATACGATGCAGCAGCCCTTGACACTCAGGTTACAGTTGAAACTTACGTACAGGCTAAGCAGTCTTGGTGGGACAACAAAGCAACCGTTTACACACAGGATAAGGACGGCGGTTACTTCCTTTACAACATGACTTGCTCAGAAGCTGATTATGAAAAGCTTACACCCGGCGCAAAGATCAAGGTTACAGGTTACAAATCAGAATGGTCAGGCGAAGTTGAAATCGTTGATGCTACTTTCGAAGTAGAAAACGGAAACTACGTTGCAAAGCCCGAAGATGTTACTTCTTTACTTGGTAAAGACGAGCTCATCAAGAAGCAGAACAAGCTTGTTTCTTTTAAGGACATGACAGTTGTTAATGTATCTTACAAAAACGACGAACCCGGCGATGATATCTACGTTACATTATCAAAGGACGGAAACAACTACGACTTCTGCCTTGAATATTATTTAAATGGTTCAGACGAAGCATTCTACAACACAGTAGGCGGCTTAACAGCAGGTACTGTAGTTGACGTTGAAGGTTTCCTTTACTGGTATGAAGGTGCAAACCCTCACATCACAAAGGTTACTGTAAAGTAATTTAACTTAAACAATTTAAAGCCCAAGGCTTAGGCCTTGGGCTTTTTCTTACTTATCTTCTTTTTTATCTTCTTTCTTATCTCTTACATAATAGTGTCTTCCAAGCCATTTTGAAAGGCCGTCAAGACCGCTATAGAGAATTCTTTCGGAAATATTCTGCTGATCCAGCATATCTCTTATACGCCATCTTAAATCTTTGTTGATAATATAGCGAACCGTGTTGTTTGTGTATTTATCAAAGAACTCTTCTATGTTATCTACAGCATCAGGCACAATTGCAAAGAAAGAATACTGGTTAACGATTCGAGGATCGATTGAAGGAGGCTCAACAACCACCATTGCTTTATCCTGCATATCTTCGTCGTATTGATCTAAGTTTGCTGCCACTTCATTTAGCATATTAACTGTAAATACTGAAGTCTGGTTATCATGAAGCACCTTTTTATATCTTCCCGGAAGCATAGCATGAAGCTCTTTAATGTCGATTCTCCAGATAACGCAGTCATGGTCGTCCATCTGGTCTAAGTTATGCTCACTTGTTGAAAAGTGAAGTGCTATCAAAGGGGACTGTGACCAATCTAAAAGCCTTGTGGGAAGCCCGTGGTGCTGACCTAAAATCATCTGTCTCCATACAGACTTTTCAATCAAAGGATCTTCCAATGCACCGTACTTTGTAAAGTTATTTAAAATGCAGGGTTCAAGTCCTTTCTTTGCATCCTTACAATTTCTGAAAAGGCTTGTCTCGATTTTAAAATTAACATCCGTCATACCTCTGTAAAGGTATAAGCTTCTGTTTCTTCCAAGATCCGGTCTATATTCCTGCTCTGTTATCAAAGGAAGTACATCTTCTATAGTATCTACTCTTATTGTTTTAATCATTTTCTTCCCTCCATACCTCACTTACAAACCAATTAAGGGCCGCATAGGTAAATATAGGATAAAAGTGACCCTTATCATCTCTTCCGCTCTTTAAAAGCTTAAGAGCTTTTTCTTTATCCACAAGCAAAAATCCGTTAAAAGCTTCGCCTCCTACGGCTCCGTCTTCCGATAAAGAAAGCTTATCGGAATTTACAACGGCTCCCACCAAAGCGTTACATTCATCAGTAAATCCGGGAGAAGAAAAAACGCAGTGGTTTACTTCAAACACTCTGTCCGTTTCCTTAATATCAAGGCCCGTTTCTTCTTTAATTTCTCTCTTTGCCGTTATTATAAGGGCATCCTCTTTATCCTTATCACATTCATCGATTAGACCTGCGGGAGGGCTTAAAAGATACTCTCCTATTGCAAATCGATATTCATAGTGTAAAAGAAGCTTTGGCACATTCCCATTTATAACCACAAAACAGGTTACGGCATCGGGAAGCATTGAATCTCTGTCTTTTTCATCCATTAATGCCACAAGCTTTTCTTTTTCTCTTCTTGTTGCATTGTAAAAGACTCTTCCTCCCTCATAATCATGCTCATATACTTTAATATACTTTGTG
>JAILCK010000036.1 GCA_024680435.1 Lachnospiraceae bacterium | reverse complement strand
ATACTTTAATTCAGCAATCTTCCAATCATCCTCAGTATCAATGTCCTGAGCCTCTATGTCATCTACGATAAGAGCCGAAATATCTTCTTCGATTTGGCCCTTTAAAGACACATACTTCTTTACATCAAACAAATAATACTGTCCCACCTCGTGGTACCACTTTTCTAAGTCCTGGGATCTTGAATTTAAATACTTTGGCTCTCTGAAAGTAGCAATGCCCGTTTCATCAATGGTATAAGAACGCTGCGGTGGATACGAAAAAGCAGCAAGTGGCATTACCATTGTCGTCTTTTCTCTTTCAAGAATATTCACAGCCTTCTTAAGAGAATCACCGGTCACAAAAGGAGCCGTCGCATAAATACATGCCATATATTCAAATATTTTTCCGCGCTTTTCATATTCAGATAGAACTTCTAAAAGAACATCGTCGGTAGTTGCATAGTCGCTCGAAGTCATCTCGCTTCTAAAAAAAGGAACATTTGCTCCGTACTTTTTTGCAATCTCAGCTATTTCTTCGCTGTCGGTTGAGACCATTACTTCTTCAAACACACCGCTTTCCAAGGCCGCTTCAATTGCATATGAAATAATGGGGCGTCCCAAAAACTCTTTTATGTTCTTTTTAGGTATTCTCTTGCTTCCGCCTCTGGCGGGAATGATAGCTATATTTCCCATGTAATCCTCTAATTCCATTCAATATCGGAAAGTGATAATGGTGTGGCAAACTTAAGGTCTTTAGTTGCCTTCTTTCCGATGAGTGATTCTAAATATTTAACCGGAAGGCCGTTATTGGGGCGTACTGAGCGAACATTGTCATAAGTGAACTCTTCGCCTTTTTTAATGTCTTTACACACAAACAGCGAGCGGCTAAAATGCCTATCCTTTAACTGATCCTCTGTAAGAGTGTAATCCACCTTTCCAAGAGCAGCTTCAACATTACGAATATGCTTAACCATAGCCGTCATTTCTGGAATATCCATAGAAAATGCGGAGTCAACTCCTCCATCCGCTCTATCAAGAGTAAAGTGCTTTTCAATCACGCTCGCTCCAAGAGTTACGGCGGCAATTGCAACTTCATCTCCCATTGAGTGATCCGATAGTCCGCTTACGCAATCAAATGTTTCGCTAAGACTAGGAATCATTCTTAAATTCATACTTTCAAAAGGAGCCGGATATTCTGACGTACATTTTAAAAGCACTATCTTATCATTACCTACGCTTTTACACGTTTTGATAGCCAAATCAATGTCAGCCAAATCGGAGATTCCTGTTGACATGATAATCGGCTTTCCGGTCTCGGCACATTTCTTTATAAGCTGCACATCATTCATCTCATAAGATGCAATCTTATATGCCTGAACATCCATTTCTTCCAAGAAGTCAACCGCCGTTACGTCAAAGGGCGAAGAGAAAAGCATAATGCCAAGTTCGTCAGCCAATTTCTTTAATTTAGGTTGCCATTCCCAGGGAGTGTATGCCTTCTGATAGAGCTCATACAGACTCTGATTAGCCCAAAGTCCATCGGGATCTGTCATAAAGCAAGGTTCGTTAGAATTTAAAGTTATAGTATCAGCTGTATAAGTCTGAAGTTTAACAGCGTCTGCACCTGCTTCCTTAGCAGCCCTTACTATCGCTTCAGCTCTGCCATAGTCTAAATTATGGTTTCCGGACATTTCTGCAATAATAAATGCAGGATGACCGGGACCGATAAGACTGTTTCCTATTTTGATTTCTTTCATTTAGTTTTCCTCATGAGGCATATCTTTGTTTAATTCACTGAATCTAAAATTGCTTAAGTCCGTCACATATTCCTTTGTTGCCTCAGTTCCTATGTTCATAAACATGTCAAGGATTGAAAGGCCCGGCTCAAAGTTAAAATACTGTTGCTTATATTCTTTGCAGATGTAATCACAATACTTATGATTAAGACCCGCATCAGTAAACTCATTTATCTGTACATATGCACTACTTCCAAGGTTAGAAAGATATGTGTCACAATCCAATTTCTTGCACATATCCACAAGCATAGCAGTTTTGCTACCTTCAAAGTTATAGTCTTTATCATAATAGATTTTTGTATCGCATTTTAATTCATCCAATATCCAATTCATGATGTGCATATCCATATCGGAAAGCATATCCCATTTCTTTGAATAAAGATCTTCGATGAAGTCTTTGTATTGATTGTAGAAAGGTGCTTTCCCGTAAAGAAGCTGAATGCTTCTTAATGTCTTTTCCGCCCAATCTGAATTATTATCTATCTCAACATCGCAAATATTCTGGTCGAACTTTCCCTTGGTTATTGTGGGAACTTGAATATATGTCCAGCCTTCTTTTGTGCGAATTCTGTTTCTTTTCTGCCAACTCTTCTTTTCAAACTGTACCTTTGTTACGTACACAAAAGCATCAGATATCATTATTTTCCCTATAAGTCCGGGATAGGGCCAATAATTAGGTTGATGACCTGATAAAACCATTTTTATACCTCTCTAAAATAAAACACACTAAAAATCTGCCAACTAATCTTTCGCAGAATTTCTTTGTCATTATAGCATAAATACTACGCTTCTACCACTTTTGAATCTTACGTTTCTTTTAATTGATTTATAAGAAACCCTATATTACAATTTACTTACGCAAACAGATATTAAGGAGTGTTTATGTCCGAAGTTAAACGAATTTATGTGTGTCACACATTTTATCATGTATACATTTCATTTTTAAAAGAGCTTGCCCTTCCAAAGGAAGAGCACGGTAAAGCAGACATCGTATTAAGCCGTCTATCAACCGACTTTAAAAATGCCGGAGATAGAATTGTAAGTACAGGGATTTTTAAGAATGCCTTTGATTATGATGAAAAAAGAGAAAACTTCTTCCCTGAGCTTGCCAAATGGAAAAAAGATCGCGGAAACATAGTTTTTAACAGTTTATCTAGAATTATCTTCACTAAGAAATATTCAGAGTTACAGGAGCCATTCATTCCTGTGGACTTTAGGAATTATGAAGACATTTACGTATATTGCGACAATGATCCCATCGGATGGTACTTAAGCGGTCATAAGATTTATTACCATGCCGTGGAAGACGGCCTTAACTACTTAAAGCCCTTTGTTCCCGCTGTTTACGATAATCGAGGAGCCTTTAAATTTAAGGTATTTCTTAGCGATAAACTAAATCTATTGTTCATAAGAGACGGTTTTAACAAGTATTGTCTTGACATGGAAGTAAATGATATTTCCGTTATCGAGTATCCATGCAAAAAATATAAGGAAGTGCCCAGGCAGCCTCTGTTTGACAGGCTCACAAAAGAAGATAAAGAAATTCTACTTAAGGCATTTGTCGAAAACCTTGATGCTCTGAAAAATACCATATCATCGATGGATAAGGATAAAGAAAGCATTTTAATACTGACTGAACCTTTGACTACGGATTTAAATCAGCGAGCTAAAATTTTTAGGGATATCATTGATGAATACTCAAAGATTGGCACTTGCTTTTTAAAGCCTCATCCCAGAGATGAGCTTGATTATCCGACCGTTTTTTCGGATGTTCCTCAGTTT
>JAILCK010000294.1 GCA_024680435.1 Lachnospiraceae bacterium | reverse complement strand
TAGACTTAAGCGGAGGAGATAGTTAATGAATATATTAAAAGTTGAAGATATTAAGAAAACTTACACAAGCCGAATGGGCACAAATAAAGTGGATGCACTTAAGGGCGTGTTCTTTTCGGTAGAAGAAGGAGAATACGTTGCAATAATGGGTGAGTCAGGTTCCGGCAAAACAACCTTACTTAACATTTTGGCAGCAATCGATAAAGCTTCATCAGGTTCCGTAATCTTAGCGGGAAACAATGTATCTACCATCAAAGAAAGCGAGATGGCTACATTCAGAAGAGATAACTTAGGATATGTGTTCCAGGACTTTAACCTTCTTGATTCACTTTCTTTGGAAGATAACATTTTTCTTCCTCTTGTATTAAAGGGAGAAAAGCATTCCAAAATGGTTGAAAAGTTAGCTCCCATTGCAAAGAAACTTGGAATCGAAGAAATCCTTAAAAAGTTCCCTTACGAAGTATCCGGGGGGCAAAAGCAAAGAGTTGCAATCGCAAGAGCGCTTATTACAGATCCAAAGTTACTTCTTGCAGACGAACCTACCGGAGCACTTGATTCTAAGTCCACTGATGACTTATTAAAGGTATTTGAAAAGGTTAATAAAGATGGACAGACAATCGTAATGGTTACACACTCCACAAAGGCTGCATCCCATGCGGGAAGAGTGCTTTTTATAAAGGACGGAGTGGTGTTCCACGAAATCTACAAAGGCGAAAAGTCAAACGAAGAAATGTATAAGAGCATATCAGACACACTTACCATGCTCTCAAGAGGGGGAGAGGTAGAATGAAAAACTTATACACAAAGCTTGCGGTAGACGGAATAAAGAATAACTCAAAGCTTTATTTCCCATACATGCTCTCAATTGCGGGAGTGGCGGCGATTTACTACATTTTAACTTACCTTGTAAGCAGTGAAGCCATGGCCTATTTAAACGGTGGCGGAGTTCTTCTTGTCATCCTTATAATGGGTAAGGCAGTAATAATTATTTTTTCACTTTTGTTTCTTTTTTACACCAATTCCTTTTTGGCAAAGAAACGGAACAAGGAATTTGCCCTATATAACATTCTTGGAATGAACAAGAAAAATGTTGTCAAGATTTTGGCTAGAGAAGCATTGATTGAAGGCGTTGTATCAATCCTTGGAGGCGTTTTGTTGGGAGTGCTGTTTTCAAAGTTTTTTGAACTTTTACTCTGTAAGCTTTGCGGTCACGAGCCTGATTTTATGTTTTACTTTAGCCCCAAGCCGATTTTTGAAACAATCATTTTCTTTGGCGTTATCATACTTGTGCTTTTCATTTTTTCTGTATTTAAGGTAGCGATAAACAAGCCTATAGAGCTTCTTAGAAGCACAAACAGCGGTGAAAAAGAACCTAAAGCAAATTTTGTGTTGGGATTATTAGGATTTGTGGTATTGGCTTTTGCCTACTACGTTTCTATGACTATAAAGAGCCCCATGGAAGGCTTGCTTAAGTTCTTTGGCGCTGTAATCATGGTAATTGCGGCAACATATGCTTTGTTTATTGCAGGAAGCGTTTGCTTATGCAAAATCCTTAAAAAGAACACAGACTTTTATTACTCAAAGAAGCACTTCATTTCCGTATCCGGTATGGCATACAGAATGAAAAGAAACGGCGCGGGCCTTGCTTCAATCTGTATTCTTTCAACCATGGTACTCGTTATGGTGGCATCAACCGGAAGCCTTTTAATCGGTAAAGAAGATTCTTTAAGAAAGATTTATCCAAAAGAAATCCTTTTGACCGTAAGAATGGATAAGACGGATAATGCAAAAAAAGATGCGTTAACCGATGAAAACTTAGCAAATGTCGAAGCAGTCCTGGATGAAATTACAAAGGACGTTCCTAAAAAGAATCAGATTGGTATAAGACAGCTTTCATCTTTGGCTGCTCTTGGCGAAGATGAGATTACCATTGTTAATCAAAAAAACAGAGAACTTGTAAATGATTTGGACATTTCATTTGTTTGTATTTACCCTGCAGAAGACTATTTTAAGTATGAGTCAGGAGAAGGGCTTAAAGATAATGAGGCATTGGTAGCTTACACCGGAAAGAATGTTGCTAAAAACATTACTATCGGAGACAGACAGTACGAGGTTGTTGGAAAGCCTGACGGTAAA
>JAILCK010000293.1 GCA_024680435.1 Lachnospiraceae bacterium | reverse complement strand
TAGACCTTCGCTTCCTACAAGCCGTTTGATGGTTTTATCTGATGATGTGACAGGTGAAAGTATTGATTCTAAGCTTAAAAGAATCAGAGAAAAGATGGAAGAAAACAAGGCATCATACAATTTTGTGGCATGCCTTGACGACATAGCATGGATTACAAACATTCGCGGTAATGATATTGAATGTAATCCCGTTTTCCTTTCATACATGCTTATCACCAAGCGCGAAGCCTTCCTCTTTATGCAGAAAGAAGAAGTAAGCAGTGAAATCAAAGAGTATTTAACTGATAAAAACGTTAAGATAGTAGACTACGACAGAGTGCTTTCTTTCCTTCAAGAATACGATTTTGACGGCTCTGTTTTACTTGATACATCAGGCGTTAATTACTCATGTTATAAAATAATATCTGAGAAAACAAAAATCGTTGATAAAATGAATCCTTCTAAACTTATGAAGGCCATTAAGAATTCAACGGAAATTAAAAGATTAAGAGAAGCTTATATCGAAGACTCGGTTTGTGTCAGCAAGTTTGCTTACTGGCTTAAAAAGAATGTGGGCAAAATTGAGATTACGGAAGTAAGCGCAGCAGAATACATTGATAACTTAAGAAGCAAGGTAAGCGATTACATTGAACTATCATTCAACACAATCAGCGGATACGGCCCCAATGCTGCAATGATGCATTATAGCGCCACACCTGAAAACCACGCTGTTGTAAAGCCTGAAGGAATGCTTTTGGTTGATTCGGGCGGTCAGTATTTAAGAGGTACAACGGACGTAACAAGAACCTTTGCATGCGGACCTGTTACCGATGAAATGAAGCTTCACTATTCAAAGACAGCTGCCGGAATGCTTGCCCTTGCTGATGCTAAGTTTTTATACGGATGCACAGGAAGAAACGTAGATATACTTTCAAGACTTCCCTTGTGGCAGCTTGGAATCGACTATAAGTG
Source organism: Lachnospiraceae bacterium (assembly GCA_024680435.1). Lineage (GTDB taxonomy): Bacteria > Bacillota > Clostridia > Lachnospirales > Lachnospiraceae > UBA1258. Next base: position 1,233 of record JAILCK010000293.1, on the reverse strand, counting down.
TGGCACAGGTCATGGCGTTGGATATATTTTAAATGTTCATGAAGGCCCTCACGGCATCAGATGGAAATATGTTGAAGGCGCAAAAGAAGCTGTTTTGGAAGAAGGCATGATAATGAGCGATGAACCCGGTGTTTACATCGAGGGAAGTCATGGTATCAGAATTGAAAACGTTATTATCTGCTTAAAGGATGTTAACAATTCAGATGGTCAGTTTATGAAGTTTGAACACTTGACATTTACACCTCTTGATAAAGACTTGATTGATACAAAGTATCTTACAAAAGAAGATATAGACAGAATCAATGCTTATCATAAAGCGGTTTACGAAAAGACTTCATCCTTCTTTGAAGGAGATGAACTTAACTGGCTAAAAGAAGCCACAGCTCCTATAAAATAATATTTTTTAGAGGATTTTTATTGATTTTGCACGCTTCTTTATTTATAATATTGGGCGTATGAAATAAAGAACATATAAATTTTTATATAAGGAGATTAATTATGGCAAAGATCGATTTAACCCAGTACGGTATTACCGGTACTACAGAGATCGTTTACAACCCTTCTTACGAATTGCTTTTCGAAGAAGAAACAAAGGCCGGACTTCAGGGCTTTGAGGTTGGTAAGGTAACTGAACTTGACACAGTAAATGTTATGACAGGTATCTACACCGGACGTTCTCCCAAAGACAAATACATCGTTATGGATGAAAACTCTAAGGACACTGTATGGTGGACAACAGAAGAGTACAAGAACGATAACCATCCCATGAGCAAGGAAGTTTGGGAAACAGTTAAGTCACTTGCAAAGAAAGAACTTTCAAACAAGAGACTTTTCGTAGTTGATGCTTTCTGTGGTGCAAACGCTGATACTCGTATGGCAGTTCGTTTCATCATGGAAGTTGCTTGGCAGGCTCACTTCGTTAAGAACATGTTCATCGTTCCCACAGCAGAAGAAGAAGCTAACTTCAAGCCTGATTTCACTGTTTACACAGCTTCAAAGGCTAAGGTTGAAAACTTCAAGGAACTCGGTCTTAACTCCGAAACTTGTGTAGCATTCAACATCACATCCAAAGAACAGGTTATTCTTAACACCTGGTACGGCGGAGAAATGAAGAAGGGTATGTTCTCAATGATGAACTACTTCCTTCCTCTTAAGGGCATTGCTTCAATGCACTGTTCAGCAAACACCGATATGGAAGGTAAGAACACAGCAATCTTCTTCGGTCTTTCAGGA
>JAILCK010000218.1 GCA_024680435.1 Lachnospiraceae bacterium | reverse complement strand
GCTTCTTCAAGCATCTTTTGTGTAATATATCCCGGGCGAAGAATCATCGGCTTTCCTTCGGTAAAATCAACGATTGTAGATTCAAGGCCCACATCGGATTCACCACCGTCTAAGATGATATCTATTCTTCCATCCATATCTTCTATTACATACTTTGCAACGGTGGGGCTGGGCCTTCCCGAAAGGTTTGCACTGGGCGCCGCAATATATCCTCCGCTTGCATCGATAAGGGCTCTTGCTATTTTATTTGAAGGCATTCTTACAGCCACAGTTTCTAAGCCGCCTGTTGTTTCCTTTGGCACCACATCGTTTTTATTAAATATCATGGTTAAAGGTCCCGGCCAATACTTATCCGCAAGCTTTAATGCATCCGAAGGAATGTCTTTAACTATTTTTCCTAAAGCTTCTAAATTTGAAATATGTACAATCAAAGGGTTATCGCTGGGCCTTCCCTTTGCCGCGTAAATCTTTTTTGATGAATCGGGATTTAGAGCATCGCCTCCAAGACCATAAACCGTCTCTGTAGGGAAAGCCACCAAGCCTCCCTTTTTTAAAACCTCTCCCGCTTCCTTTATTATATTAGTGTCTATATTTTCTTCATTTAAAGTGTAAATCTTTGTATTCATATTATAAAAAGTATATCACCGCATATTTTGTTTGTACACAAACGAGGCTTTCAGCTTTTCTCGTCACGGCACAAAAAAACGGATGAAATCATCCGTTTTTTTAACTAGTTAGCCATGTAGGCGCTTATTAAGTCCCAAATTTCGGGAGTTTCCTGGCCAAGTTTCCAAGAAGCCACGCCTGCTATGCCAAATGTATTCATAACGTTAAGTCTAACCTTAATGGAATCAGCATCTTCCATCCAAACCTGATACTTTGTGTTTCCGATGGTAGTTTCTGCATAATTCTGATTTGTTTCTTCGTCCCACTGAGCGGTCAAGCCGTTTTTAGCAAGGAAGTTATTTGCAACCGTCATATCAACCGCTTCGCTTGTCACGTTTGCGCCTTCTGTCATCCACACTCTTGTGTAGAAAGGAACGCCGTTAATAACCTTTTCTGCGGGAACTACTTTAAGAGTATCTTCGATACCCTGCTTCATCCATCCCATACTTGCTACAGAACCAACTTCGCTGCCTGCGTAATGTTCATCATATCCCATGATAATAACATAATCGGCAAAAAGACCTTGCTCTTTTCTGTTGTAGTAAGCTGTATATTCACTGGGAACATAGTTATCAACAGATAATACAAGATTGTTTTCATGACACTTAAGCGCAAGCTCTCTTATAAACTGAATATAAGATTCTCCTGCTTTTGAAGGCACCTGCTCAAAGTCAACGTTTATGCCGTCAGCACCGTAAAATAAAGTCTGCTCCACAAGGCTGTTTATTAAATATGTTCTTTTTGATGTATAAGAAAGAAGCTCGTATGTATCAACGTCTGTACCGCTGTGGAAATTGGAAACCAAAGCCCATACTTCCATGCCCATCTTATGAGCGACATTTACGTAATCGGCATTTGCAACACTGTTTAAATTTCCGGCGTTGTCATTTACCCAAAACCATGTAGGGGAAATAACGTTAACACTCTTAACACTTGCACATGCTTCCATAAGGCCGTTTCCGTCCTGGGGATATTCGATATTGTGCCATGTTAAGTTTATTTTCTTTCCTCTGTTTAAAGAAGAAAACTCTTCCTCTTTAGCTAAATCCAAAGGCTTTTGAGATATGCCCACTTCGTCGCTTCCAAGCTTAGAGTTTGGAACATATCCTATAAAGCAATTGTCTGTCTTAACCTTTGTCCAATCATCCATGGGCTCTAAGATTTCAACCACATCGCCCTCGGATACTTCTGTAAGAATTTCGCTCTTAACGCCGCCTCTCCATCTAACCTGAGTGTCGGCTTTAATCTTTGCTACCTGCTTTTCGTCCCAGCTTGTATATACCTGCATACGCTTGGGCTCTTCAAATAATTTATATTCTAAAGGAATAAACTTCTTTATATAATCAACCGCTATGTAAAGAGTATCGTCTTCTTTTACACTTATAGGATAATCTGTAGAAACTGTTTCTCCCGATTCTATGTAAGAAGATTCTCCGATTGAATTAACCACCGTCTGAGTAGGCGTGGTATAAAGAAGAAGATTCTCATTGTAATCAACGTAAAATCTGACTGTAAAATATTTCTTTATGGTATCGGTATCAAAATAAACCATTGAGCCGATAGCCTTTGCTTTTTCTTCTATTCTCTCGCTTTGTAAAATAACGGGAACTTCGGTATCATCGTATATATCAAAATATTCATTGTAATCGGCCCATTCGGTTCCGTATGAATATTTGTCTATTATCATTTTTGAAAACGTCACACCCGCAACAACGCAAATCAGGGCGATCGCTATAATTATCGGTATTGCTTTTTTCTTCATTTTAAGTCACTTACCTCCTGACCGCCCTAATTATATCAGACAATCATTTTTGTGTCTTTAAGTTTTTTCTTAAGAAATTGTCCTAGCGTTTATTAATATTCCGATTCCTAAACTAAAACAATATTTCAGTTATTTCCCCATTCTTATTGAAGCAAATCATTGGCATTCTTTCATTGCCTTCCCGTTTCACGAGATCTTCGACCATCTGAGGTGTAGCCGGTTTGCCGCTTATAAACAGCTTAGCTCCCCATTCATACATGTCGTAGATTTTAGATGTAATGTCCATAAGAATGTACGTCCTTGCCTGAAGGGCTCCTCCTTTTTGAGATATTTTCCGTGATAAACAATAGGAGAAGATGTCTCCAATCTCAAGTCGCGGAATCCGTTCATTGACAGATTATACCTAAAAAAATTTTGTTACCTGCATATCTAGTTAAATTATTTGAGTGATATTTGGGAAAAATCATAAAATGATTAACCCGTTGCTGACACGATAAACGTGCCGAAAGACCATTTCCGTTACACAATCGGAAATGAGAATAAAAATATTCTTCGTCTCATCTTCGTTATTCGAAGATTCCCCCATGAACCTCCTTCCCTAACCATTATTTGTCAATAAACGATTTTATTCTTACCATATGTTGAGCCTCGATGTGTTAACAAACTATGAACAGTCTGTGAACAAAATAATAACATTTTCTTCTTTCCTCTAATCATTTCCTTATTATTATACGATTAATATATATATAGTATCATTTTATTAAATCTTTAAAAAATGTGGTGCTATTTGCTTGACTAACGCATGGTGAAAGGCTAGTATTCTGTTATGAAAATCGAAAAAGTAAATGATCATCAGATCAGATGTACTCTAACAAGAGAAGACCTTGCATCCAGAGCCTTAAAGATGAGCGAATTGGCTTACGGATCTGAAAAAGCAAAGGATCTCTTCAGAGACATGATGGAAAAAGCGAATAATGAATATGGTTTCGAAGCCGAAAACATACCTCTTATGATCGAAGCGATTCCTGTAAGCGGTGATTGTATCGTGCTCGTTATCACCAAAGTCGAAGATCCTGAAGAACTTGATACCAGGTTTTCTAAATTTGCGCCCGGTATCGCGGATGAAGCAGACGCTGATGAAGATTACTCCGATTCCGAAGAAGATGTAACAAGCGTTGCGGATTTGTTCAGAAAGTTAAAAGACGCTATTTCTGCCGGCAAGGAAGGCTCTGCCGAAAAAGATTTTGACGGAATGGCATTTTCTTTTGACTCCATTACCACACTTGCTTCAGTATGTAAGACTGTAAACCGTTTCTTTACGGGTTTAAGTTCTGTATATAGAAATAACGAAAGCGGTGAATATCTTATCACCGTAAAGCGTACACCTACAGTAGACGTTTCAGATTTCGTACAGACTTGCAATATGTTCTCCGAATACGGTGCTTCCATAAAAGGAAAATCCATTTCGGAAGGTTTTCTTCGTGAACACTGCGAGGTTATTGTTTTAAACAATGCCGTATCAGAGCTTGCGGAGATTGGCTGACAACAAAATAAAATGGGGCTGACCAAATGGTTCAGCCCCTTTCTTTTTGTGACCGGGTAATTAAACTGCTTCTATTGCCTTCATTAAATCATCAATATCGATTCCGTGAACCATGGCAGCTTCTTCCAATGTTTCACCCTGGGAAGCAGGACAGCCTAAGCAATGCATTCCGGCTTCAAGTAAAGCAGGTGCAACTTCGGGCTTCTTAAGTAAAATCTCACCGATGGTCATATCTTTTGTAATATCAGCCATACAAAACTCCTTTCTTAAACACATGTAGTATAATACATAACCCACCTCTTTTCAAGTTGGGAAAATGGCTTAAATAAAGGATTTTGTACTAAAAAAAGAACACTCTCGATTATTGACTCGGGTATATTGTTATTCTATAATTAGGGTGCATTTAAGAGAAGTATAATGCGCAAGAAAAATTTACGATGATTTTTTCGTCTAAATTATACTTAAAAACAATTATTAAAATTTCACAGGAGGCGTTTCAAAATGAGACCAGAATGGAAAGATTTTGTAGGCGGCAAGTGGGAAAATGAAATCAACGTACGTGATTTCATCCAGAAGAACTACCATCCTTACGATGGAGATGATTCATTCCTTGCAGGACCTACCCAGAACACTAAAGATTTGTGGGCTATGGTAAGAGATCTTCAGAACAAGGAAAGAGAAGCCGGCGGCGTTCTTGATATGGACACAAAGGTTGTATCCACTATCACATCACACGGCCCCGGATACCTTGACAAGAGCAAGGAAACAATCGTAGGTTTCCAGACAGATAAGCCCTTCAAGCGTTCAATGCAGCCTTACGGTGGTATCCGTATGGCAGAAAAGGCTTGTGCCGACAACGGATATACAGTAGATCCTGAAATTTCAGAATTCTTCTCTGTACACAGAAAGACTCACAATGCAGGATGTTTCGATGCTTACAACGATGAAATGAGAGCATGTCGTTCATC
>JAILCK010000208.1 GCA_024680435.1 Lachnospiraceae bacterium | reverse complement strand
GACGTCATGCCCGCATTGTTTTCTTTGCAAAGTAAACGAAAAGGCAGGTCGGATACGCCTGCCATAGGAGCCAATATAACGTTGTTTTTTAAATTAACTGTTCCAATTTTCATACTTATAATTTCTTAGAGTTCTTTGCGTAAATAAATCTTAAGCCTTCAAGAGTAAGAGTGGGGTCGTAAACATCGATCATGTCGGTTTCTTCGGAAACAAGTCTTCCAAGTCCGCCTGTAGCCACAACCTTTAAGTTTTTAAGGCCCGATTCTCTCTTAACTTCTTTAATTATATATTCCGTTGCACCGATCTGGCCATACATAAGGCCTGCCTGCATGGAAGAAATTGTTTCTCCAGCCAGAATCGATGCAGGTTTCTTTATTTCTATTTCGGGAAGCTTTGCGGTATCGCTCCATAAAGCCTTTGCGCTAATCTTAATGCCGGGAGCCGTGATTCCAACCCCAAAGCAACCGTCCTCCGTCACCAAATCATAGGTGGTGGCTGTTCCAAAGTCAATCACAAGCACGGGACCTTGGTACTTTTCAAAAGCAGCTACCACATCAACAATTCTGTCAGCCCCGATTTCTCTTGGATTTTCCGTTGTTATCTTAATGCCCGTCTTTGTGCCGGGGCCCACGATTATAGGCTTAATGTTTAAATATCTTGTGATGGCGCCTGTAAGAGCATGCATAACTTTTGGCACTACGCTTGCAATGATTGCTCCGTGAATATCCGAAATTTCCACATTGTTTGTCTCAATAAGAGTTTTAATCATGAGACCGAATTCATCGGATGTGCGCTCCAAATTTGACATCATTCTAAAGGATGTAACAAGCTTCTCCTCCTTGTACACTCCGTAAGTAATGTTTGTGTTTCCAACATCTACAACCAGTATCATAATCTATCCTTCCTACTCTTCGTCCAAAGAAATATCTTCGCCAAGCACTATCACTCTGTAAAATAAATTCAATGATTCAAAAAGCTCCTGCCTTGTGGCTCTAATCTTATTTACCAAAAGGCCCGCTGCGATTTCATCATACATGTAATCTTCATCACTTGCCTGAGTGGTGATTTCAAGTTCGCCCTCTTCATCAAATCCTATGGTGATAATGCCGCCTACTTCTTCTGTAAAAAGAACGCAGATAATGTTAAGTTCTTTCTTTATAGATTCCGGAATCTTAGAAAACACCGGATTTAAGTAGTACTTTTCTTCATACGCATTTGCTGCGCAAATAACAGTTTTTTCCATTAATTAAATATCCTTAATCTACTTATCTTCATATCCCAAGGTAGCCGCCATAATTGCCTTTATGGAGTGCATACGATTCTCGGCTTCGTCAAATACCTTAGACTTTTCCGATTCAAACACTTCATCCGTAACTTCCATTTCTGCACGGTTAAAGCGCTCGCCCATTTCTTTGCCAATCTCTGTTTTATGGTCATGGAAAGCAGGAAGGCAATGTAAGAAAATAACATTGTCGGCCGCATTGTCCATACAAGCCTTATTTACCTGGTAAGGAGAAAGCTCTCTTATTCTTTCTTCCCACACTTCAACAGGTTCGCCCATGGATACCCAAACATCCGTATAAATGATGTTTGCATCCTTAGTGCCCGCCTTAACATCCTCTGTTAAAGTGATGCTTCCGCCTGTCTTAGCTGCAATTTCTTCGCAGGTTTTAACAAGCGCAGGATCCGGGAAATAATTCTTTGAAGAGCATGCAGTAAAATGCATACCCATCTTTGCACAGGTTACCATTAGGGAGTTAGCCATATTATAACGTGCATCGCCCATATATGTAAGCTTTAAGCCCTTAAAGAAACCAAAATTTTCTTTTATCGTTATTAAATCAGCAATCATCTGAGTGGGATGGAACTCATTTGTAAGTCCGTTCCATACAGGCACATCGGCTTCTTTAGCAAGTTCTTCAACGATTTCCTGGCCAAAGCCTCTGTATTCTATACCGTCAAACATGCGGCTAAGCACTCTTGCCGTATCCGCAATGCTTTCTTTTTTCCCAATCTGCGAACTCTTTGGATCAAGGTATGTAGTTCCCATTCCCAAGTCATGAGCCGCCACTTCAAAAGAACATCTGGTACGGGTGCTCGTCTTTTCAAAAATAAGCGCTACATTCTTGCCTCTAAACACATCATGAAGCACGCCTTTTTTCTTCATATCCTTAAACTTTAGCGACAAGTCCACAAGATACTCAATCTCTTCAGGAGTATAGTCTAACAGTTTCAAAAAGTCACGATTTTTTAAATTCATAGCCACACCTTCCCTTGTTCGTTCTCATGCTTTAATCCAATAAAGTAATACATTGATGATTATATACTCAGTGCCAGTTAAAAGTAAAGGAGTAGTTGAACTAGTCCCGCCCCATGCATGTTTTCCTTGAAGACAATCCACAGCCCCGGTGCTTGGCGAGGTGTTTTCGAGCCTAGCATCCGCTGGTGCGAGGACTTAGCGAGAGCGTGTCTGAGAGGGAAATATGCATGGGGCGGGACAAAGAAATAAGGCCACCCCGTTTTGGAGTGGCCTTAGCGTGTACTTATAAAACTTCTTTAACGGATTTTGCAAGACCTGCGATACCCTGGATTTCTGAAGGGATAATAATCTTGGTAGCCTGACCGTTTGAAGCAGCTTCGAATGCATCGAGGCTGCGAAGCTTGATAACAGCTTCGTCTGCGCCGGCTTCTTTGATCATCTTTATACCGTCTGCTGTAGCCTGCTTAACCTTTAAGATAGCTTCAGCTTCACCTTCGGCTTCGCGGATTTTCTTTTCCTTTTCAGCTTCTGCACGAAGAATAGCTGACTGCTTTTCAGCTTCTGCTTCAAGGATAACTGATTCTTTCTTACCTTCTGCAACAAGGATTGTTGACTTCTTTTCACCTTCTGCTTTAAGGATAGCTTCACGTCTTTCACGTTCTGCCTTCATCTGCTTCTCCATTGCATCACGGATAGCAGTAGGAGGCATGATGTTCTTTAATTCAACACGGGTAACTTTGATTCCCCAAGGGTCTGTAGCTTCATCAAGTGTAGCACGCATCTTTGTGTTGATGGTTTCTCTTGATGTAAGAGTCTGGTCAAGTTCAAGGTCACCGATG
>JAILCK010000185.1 GCA_024680435.1 Lachnospiraceae bacterium | reverse complement strand
AGTTCGTCCTCAAGCTTCTTGATTTCGTCTTCGGAAATTTCGGTTTTTGAAAGTTTCTTTAAGGCATCATTACCGTCGCGGCGAATATTTCTGACTGCAACCTTGCAATCTTCACCTTTCTTTTTAACTTCCTTAACTAAGTCCTTACGTCTTTCCTCTGTAAGTTCGGGGAAAACAAGGCGGATAACCGCGCCGTCGTTTGAAGGAGTGATTCCTACATCGGAAGCCATGATTGCCTTTTCGATTTCTTTGATTAATGACTTCTCCCAAGGAGCAATCTGAATGATTCTGGGTTCGGGAACAGTGATGTTACCAACCTGCTGGATGGGAGTGGGTGTTCCGTAATAGTCTACTCTGATTTTATCAAGAACGTGGGGATTTGCACGTCCTGCACGGATTGTAGCCAATTCAGACTGGAAAAAGTCGAAGGCTTTCTGCATTTTATCATGATAAGTTTGAATTCTTGTATCCATAATGTCCTCTTTCTAGGAAGTAACCCTTGTTCCGTTAAACTTACCGGAAAGAGCCTTCACAATACTGTTTTCTTCGTTCAAATCAAATACCAAAAAGGGAATCTTGTTTTCCAAAGCAAAAGCACTGGCTGTGGTATCCACTACCTTTAGGCCTCTCTTAACAACTTCTTCCAGTGAAATTTCGTCAAACTTCTTGGCATTGGGATTCTTTGAAGGATCGTCATCATATACGCCGTCGATTGATTTAGCCAAAAGCACTGCGTCTGCTTCTATCTCGGCTGCCTTAAGCACGATACCCATATCTGTTGAAAAATAAGGATGTCCGGTGCCTCCCGCAAAGAACACAACCTTTCCGGCCTTCATGCCCTTTAATGCCTCGTCTTTGTTAAATAATTTAGTAAATGTTGAGCATGCAAACGGAGTCATTATTTCTGTGTCTACGCCTTCGCTTCTTAAGATTTCGGAAACATAAAGGCAATTCATGACGGTTGCAAGCATTCCGATTTGGTCCGCTTTAACACGGTCCATATGCTCACTTGTACGTCCTCTCCAGAAATTACCGCCGCCGATAACTACAGCCACTTCGTTTTTCTTTGCAACTTCTTTAATCTGCAAACAAACGGCTCTTACGACGTCTTCCGAAAAGCCCGTCTTCTTCTCGCCGGCCAAAGCTTCTCCGCTTAATTTCAATATGATACGCATAAATTCAATGTCCTCTTATTTCTTGCTTTTTTTAAATTCGTCAAAGAAGGATGTGGGGCTGACTTCAGCGTAGCACTGTGAGCACACACCTTCGATAACGGCACCGTTGTTAATCTGAACGGATTTGGATTTGATGTTACCCATAACAATTGCCGATGTATCAAGAACAACAGGTCCCTTAACATCGATATCACCCTTAACGGCGCCTGCAATAACTGCGCTTGTGGCAAAGATGTTACCGATGATAACAGAGCTTTGTCCGATCTTTACAGATCCCTGGCTGTTTACTTCGCCCATAATCTTAGCGTTTTCAGCATAAATCTCTGATGCCTTTGAATCACCTTCGATTGAACCTAAGATATTAAGCTTTCCGTTTATAGTGATGTTTCCTTTTACTGAACCTAAAAGTTCCATGGAACCTGTGGAATTAATGTCACCTGTAATGTCCATGCCTGCAGTAATAACTGCGGTTTCATCCGTTGTCTTGGGAGAAGACTTTTTCTCACTTGCAAAGCTTGATTCAGACTCATTTTTGTCTGTATCCTCTTCGATGTTATCAAGCAAAGCATCAAGATCGATTTCTTCTTTCTCTTTTTCCTTTGTTTCTTCTTCTGAAACTGCTTCCCCTTCTTCAGGAACGAGTTCGGTAACCGCCTGATTAAGGTCTTCCTTTAAATCTGAAAAAAATCCCATTGTTGTCCCTCCGTGTTTTTACTAATCTTTATTTTACCGATAAATGCTGTATCGGATTAGTATCTCTGGTAATCGGTAATATCACCGTATTTTCCATACTTTGAATATACTCGATGATTTCGGGCAAAGCCTCAACGGTGGTGCGCTTTTCGTCTAAATCATGAAACAAAATGATGGCTTCATTGTATTCAGAAAGCTGAGAAGTAACGTTTTTAACGATTCTGTCTTTACCCAAAGGAATTGCCGTAGCATCCTGAGAAGAAATGTTCCAATCAAAGAAAACAATTCCTTCTTTTGAAAGCTCATTTGCAAACTCATGCATATCCACAGGACTTACGTTGTTTGAACTTCCGCCCGGAAATCTGTAGATGTCTGATTCAACACCCGTAACAAGGTAAAGAAAATCCCTTAACTCTTTGGTGTCTTCCTTAAAAGCATCCACGCTTTGATAAAGATCTTTGTAAACGTGGGTGCAGGAATGCATTCCTAAGGAATGTCCGCTTTCAGCAATTCTTTGATAAAGCTTCTCGTTGTTTCTTCCGTCCTTTCTTATGACAAAGAAAGTGGCCTTAACATTGTATCTATCAAGAATATCCAGTATTTCGTCAGTATTTTGGCCGGGGCCGTCGTCAAAAGTAAGATAAACCTTTTTATATCCTGCATAGAGTTCCTCGTCTTTTAAAGAAAGCTTTGAAACATCAGACTCGGATATTTTGTAGGGCTCATTTAAAGAAGCTTCGCCTTTACTTACATCTTCTAAAGAAACATTTGTGTTTTTTTGAAAAGAAGCTTCACTTTGAAGCTCCATGTAGTAGTTTAATTCGCTCTCTTTATTCTTTAACTCCTCTTTCAATGAAACTGCCATGCATCCAAAATAGATGGCCATGGCAAGAGGCAGGAAAATAAGTGTCAAAACAAATGTAACTATTACTTTTTTAAGTATTTTAACTCGCTTTAATCTTGCCGGCGATTTCCCGGAGGGCTGATTTGTACTCATTTTTCACCCTTCCTTGAAAAAATCTTTCACACATTGCAGAGTAATTGTACCATATCAACGAGTCATTTGAAAACATGTTTTTTATCTTCTGATGGCCTTTAAATCAAGGGATGAACCGGGGTATAAAACAAGCTCCGTATCCCCGTCTTCAAGAGAAAAACCGCTTGGCAAAGAAACTCGTACTTCTCTTTTTCCCTGAGAGTCAAAGGAGATTGTAAAAAAGTCTTTATGCTTTGACAATTCTTTTATTCTCACTATTCCTTTAAGCCTAAGGCCGGAAACTCGTAAAGAATCAAATTCTTTAGGCCAGTAAGGGAAGAATTCCAAAGTATCCTCCGTGGTTTTTGCAATCATTGAATAAACAAGGCTTAAAACTTTAACATTTTCATAAAGAGAAAAGCCGTCTTTTTTATCTAAACTTGAAACAAACAAGTTATTCTTTAACCTTTTGCAAATACTCTTTATAAAGTCAAAGTCTATATTTAAATTTTCTTCATCACAAATGTTTTCTTTATCAGGCTTGGAAGAAAGAATGTCTTTATAAAAACGATCTCTTCTTTCAAGCATATTTTCATCGTTTGTGTAGGAGTAATACTCACTGTACTCGCGTGAAAGAAGCTTAAAGGCTTCATAAGCTTCCTTTGATAGTTTCTCTCCTCCTGCTCTGTTTATGGTGTTTTCACTAAATTCCCTGGCATATCCTTCAAGCCAGTCAAGGTACTTTCTTGAAAGTAAGTTTAAGCCACCGGGAAGAAGGGGCTTTACGATTTCATTTAAGGCTCCAAAGTATGAAATATCCATTGTTACGTCGTTCTTGGTGTCGGCGTCCCAAATGCCCTGACTGTTTGGAGGCATCTTTCCAAAGCTTGCAATCAAAAGGTAACGGGAAAGGTCGCAAAGACGCTCCGTTAAGCGGGCATACTTTCCTTCCTTTACGCCTTCTTTAATAAGCTCTTCATTTGTAAAAAGCCTTTCTGATGAATCAAATTCAAGTCTTACTTTGTTAAATAAGTCCGCGTGAATTGCTTCATGTTCTTTTAAAAGGGCTTCATAATCATGGGATATATCTTTAAGTACTCTGACGGTCTTTACTTTTTCCGCTTCTTTTCTAAGCTTCCATGGTCCGATAGTGTAAAAAGAAAGCACATAATTTGCCTTAGAAACATTAAAAGAAGAATCAGATTTTTTAACTATCTGACCGTCTGTTAAAATTCTCATGGCACCTATGTATCCTGTCTCTGACTCTTCGTGAGTAACCACACATACAAGGGTGTCTTCTTCGGCATAAAATTCACTTAAGTTTGTGTCTTTTAAATTGTCGGGAGCTTCGATAGAAATATCCAAAGAAAAGGGATTGCCCTCTTTTTTTACTTCAACGGCCATTATGTCTCTGCTTCTTGACACAAAAGCCTTTCTTGTAACCCTCTCTCCTTTAACTTTAAAATCCGTAACAGTCTCTGCATTTTCAAAGTTTAAGGACTGGGAATAATCCGTTACATCGTTTTCTTTATATAAATTAAAATCAAGCTTAAGGCTTAGAGCGGTTTCATAAGGGTTTGGAGTCAAATCACTTTTATCTTCGTCAGAAGCCGTTGTGGGAAGGAAAATCTCTTCATGATTTGTAACTATGGTTTCATGCAAAGGATTTGCCAAAACCAGGCCTCCAAGCGAACCGTTACCAATGGGCATAGCCTCGCTTGCATTCTTAGAATAGTCTTTTCTGTATAAGCCTTTAAATTTCATGTATTCCCCCTAAGATTGCTTTTTAC
>JAILCK010000137.1 GCA_024680435.1 Lachnospiraceae bacterium | reverse complement strand
GACAGAACAAATAACATCGATTATACCTCTCATAACGGAGAGATAGAGTATAATGTAGGTGTAAACCAGGCATTAAGAATCAACACAAACGCAGAAGAGTGCTTTTCACATAGCATTGTAAGAGACTTGGAAGATGTTATGTATGCTCTCGGAGAAGTGGAATCAATCGAAGCAAAGATTTCTGACATCGAAAAAGAAATAAAGAGTTACGACGAGACGCAGGAAACTTTGATTAAAGATGCGCAGGCACGTCTTGATTCCGCAAAGAAGTCAAAGACATTTATCGACGAAAAGCTTCATTCTTTATTCTCCGGATGCATCACAAATGCCGATAAGTATCTTGAAGACAATAACGTGGCGCTTACAAACTGCGGTACAAGATCTAAGAGATTGGACCTTGTTGAAAACAGATTAGATACACAGCTTTCGACCTTAAAAGAACTTAAGAGCGAAAACGAAGATGCGGACATTGCGGAAACAGCAATCCGTTTAAAGAGCGCAGAATATGCATATGATGCGGCGCTTATGTCTACAGCCAAGATAATTAAGGAAAACTTACTTAATTACGTATAGGAGGAACAATATGACTATTGAGACACGAGTTTTTGGCGAGGTTTCCATTGATCCTACCAAAATCATCCATTTTGAAAATGGGATCATCGGATTTCCGGATTTACAGGATTTTGCCCTGATATACGATATCGAAAAGGGTGATAACGCAGGAATACGCTGGATGCAGTCATTACAGGAGCCCGCATTTGCAATGCCTGTTATGGACCCCCTTATTGTAAGCCCCACTTACAATCCGGAAGTTGACGAAGAAATTCTTAAACCCGTGGGCAATCTTGACCCCGAAGAAACATTAGTACTTGTTACAGTCACCGTTCCTAAGGACTTAACCAAGATGAGCGTAAACTTAAGAGCGCCCATGGTTATTAACGTTACTGAAAGAAAAGCTGTTCAGATCATCCTTGATTCTGAAGAGTACATGATTAAGTTCCCTATCTACGAAATTTTGAAAGAGGGAAAGAAGGAGGGCACATGTTAGCATTATCACGTAAAAAGAATGAAGCCCTCGTAATCAACAACAATATTGAGATAACAATATTGGAGATTAAGGGCGAACAGGTAAAAATCGGTATCTCAGCTCCCAAGGAAGTGCCGATTTACAGAAAAGAAGTTTACTTACAGATTCAGGAATCCAATAAGGAAGCCATGAACGCAGAAGACGTTATGGATAACTTAAAAAATCTTTTTGGCTAAAATTTTTTTTGAACTAACTATAAAGTTTTTGTCAACCGTTCCGATATATAAAATACCTGGAACCTTTATAAACGGCATGGATGCCGTGAAAGGAGAATGAATATGTCACTTGAACCTATTAACAGTGTGATGACTTCACAGGCACAGCAGGTTTCAAAACCTGCACCAAAGACTGCGGCAGAATACACGGATGTAACCCTGACAGCAGATACAGCGAAAATCGACGATACCACAAGAGTGGTAGAAAAAGCTGAGAACAAATCTGAGTCATATGACAGAGAACCTTCTCAGGACCAGTTGCGTAAGGCGGTTGAGGACTTAAACAAGAAGATGTCCAATTCCGAAGTGGCATTTGGTTTTCATGAAGGCACCAACCGTGTAATGATCAGGATCGTGGACAAGGAAACTAAGGAAATCATTAAAGAGCTTCCCCCTGAAAAGACACTCGATCTTATTGCCAAAGCTTGGGAGCTTGCAGGCATCATGGTAGACGAAAGAAGATAATTTCTTTTTTCGGGAACATATGGAGGATTTGTTATGCCTATGCGTATGACCGGAATGTACTCCGGACTTGATACAGAAACCATTATTTCAGAATTAGTGAAAGCTAAATCTGTTAAGGTTGATAAGTTAAATAAAGACAAAACAAAAAGCGAATGGAAAACAGAAGCATGGACAGACTTAAACAAAAAGATTAAGTCTTTCTATTCAAAAACTGTATCCGAGATGCGCTTTAATTCTTCATACTCTAAAAAGACTACGTCTGTAAGCAACTCATCTGCAGTTTCAGTAATTACAGGTGCAGAAGCTATGGACGGAGTGCAGACTCTATCAATTACTTCCCTTGCTAAATCAGGATACTTAACCGGCGGCAAAATGGCAGCCATAACCGGTAATGAGGTAAAGAAGACTACCATCTTATCAAACTTGGCAAAGCCTGAGGATTCGACAAGCCTTTCCGATATTACGGGAAAAGCATCTTTTACCGTTAAGACAGGCGATAAGACTACAAGAATCGAGCTTGAAGCCACCAATACCGTTGAAGAAGTTGTTTCTAAATTAAAGGAAGCCGGCGTAATGGCTAACTTTGATGAAAAGAACCAGCGTATATTTGTGGGCGCCAAAGAAAGCGGCGAAAAGGAAGACTTCATTATCACAGCAGACAATGAAGCCGGATTTTCAGCTCTTTCAAGACTTGGCCTTAATGCAAACTTTTCTCGCAATGTAGATGACAACGATCCTTTATATAAGGAATACACCACATTTGCAGGCTGGGAAGATAAATTAGTGTTTAAAACAGATGAAGAAACAGGTGAGCAGGTTTTGGATAAAGAAGCCACTCTTACAGCTGTTTCAAGAGATGTTACTTCTGATGTTTATAAATACCTTAAAGAACTTAAGGGCGATGCAAATGACTTTTCCGATGCACTTGATGCTTTGAAAGATAAGATCGAAGTATCTAAAAAGGCTCTTGCAGCAGGAGAAAATGAATTTTCAAGTGAAGCTGTTAAGATTAACGGTCAGGATTGTAAGATCACTCTTAACGGAGCTTCCTTTACATCAAACTCAAACACAATTCAGGTTAACGGACTTACATTTACTTGCTTAGCCGAAGCTACGGATGTTACCGTTACCACACAGCAGGATACAAGCGGTATCTATGACATGATCCGTGATTTCTTTAAAGAATACAACGAAATCATGAACGAGATGGATAAGCTTTACAATGCTGAAGCAGCTAAAGATTACGAACCACTTACCGATGAAGAAAAAGAGAAGATGACTGACACCGAAATCGAGAAGTGGGAAAAGAAGATTAAAGACGCTCTTTTAAGAAAAGACGATACACTAGGTAACTTAAGAACCAATATCCAGAACATTTTCCTTCAGGGCTTTGAAGTAAGCGGAAAGAAAATGTACCTTACAAACTTTGGTATTGAAACATTAAGCTACTTTACAGCACCTGATAACGAGAAGCATGCTTATCACATCGACGGTGATGATAAAGATGACAACACCGCAACAAAAGATGATAAGTTAAAGGCTATGATCGCAGCAGACCCTGATGCGGTGACAAGTTTCTTCTCGCAGTTATCACGTTCGCTCTACACTAAGTTAGGCGATCTTTCCAAGGCGACTGATTATTCAAGCGCCGGGGTATTTTGGGAAGATAAAAAGGCTAAGAGCGATATGACCAGTCTTGAAGAGAAGATTAAAGAAGCGGAAAAGAAGCTTGCAGCTTACGAAGACAAGTACTATGATAAGTTTTCGAAGATGGAAGTGGCTCTTTCCAAACTTGAGTCTTCCACCAGTTCATTAACGAGTATGTTGGGACAATAACTATAGGCTAGAATAATAAGGAGATTAAACTATGGCACTTCCAAGCAGCTACTCACAGTACAATACAAGTAAAATTCTTACGGCATCACCCGCCGAGCTCACATTGCTTCTTTATGAAGGCGCGATTAAGTTTTCAAACATCGCCATCATGAAGATTGAGCAAAAGGACGTACCCGGTGCCCATGAAAACATTATGAGAGTTGAAAGAATAATTGATTACTTAAGAGAGACTCTCGATATGAAGTATCCGGTTGCCGAAGATTTTGAAAGAATGTATGTATATCTTTCTCAGCGCTTACTCATGGCAAACACCAAGAAAGATAAAGAAATTATGGAAGAGATCGTTATGCATCTTCGCTCCATAAGAGATAACTGGAAAGAGGTTATCAAGTCGGCCAAGGCTTCTTAAAAGGAGTATAAATGTCCAATACTTATATAACGGCGCTTACCGAAAGCCTTGAAAAGAAGGTTGAGGTACTTACGCAGATTAAAAGAAAGAACGAAGAGCAAAGTAAGATTATAGAAGAGCCTAATTTTTCTTTTGAAAAGTTTGACATTAATACAGAAGAAAAAGGTGTGCTTATATATAAGCTTGAAAAACTTGACGACGGCTTTGAAATGGTATATGAAAAGGTGAGAGAAGAATTAAACCTTAATAAAGATGCCTACAAAGACGAAATCAAGAGAATGCAGGATCTCATTACTAAAATTACTGAGCTTTCAACATGCATCCAGGCCCAGGAGCTTAGAAACAAAACGGCCGTTGAGAGCGTGTTTAAAAGCGAAAGAGACCGCATTAAAGCTACTCGTTCAGGCGCAAAAGCTTTGAAATCATATTCGGATTCCATGACAATTGGAAAAAATTTAAAAAATATTTTATAATGGGACTAAAGTCCTAAAGAAATTGTCCGATATATATGCAAAGGGGATAGTATCCCTTGAAGTTTTACCTACATTGAAAATTTAATCACGTATAATTTTTCATTAATTTTTTAATTGTACTATTGTTTTATCTATGTATAGCTTATGACTGAGCACTTGCCAGGGCCCGGTAAGTGTAAAGTCATTAACTATAAAGCAACTACTATTTTAACAAACGATGCACAAGGATGTGCACGTCAAAAACAAGGAGGTTTATATTATGGTAGTACAACACAACATTACAGCAATGAACTCTAACCGTATGCTTGGTTTAACAACTAAGACACAGGCTAAGAGCACAGAGAAACTTTCATCAGGTTACAAGATTAACCGTGCAGCAGATGATGCAGCTGGATTATCAATCAGTGAAAAGATGCGTAAGCAGATCCGTGGTTTAACACAGGCTTCTTCTAACGCACAGGATGGTATTTCTGCAGTACAGACAGCTGAAGGTGCTTTGAACGAAGTTCAGGATATGCTTCAGAGAATGAACGAATTAGCAGTTAAGGCAGCTAACGGAACAAACTCTATTGATGACCGTTCATACATCCAGAACGAAATTGATCAGTTATCAACAGAAATCGACCGTGTTGCTGAAACAACAAAGTTCAATGAAACATACTTACTTAAGGGCGATAAGAACAAAGC
>JAILCK010000110.1 GCA_024680435.1 Lachnospiraceae bacterium | reverse complement strand
TCACCACCACGACCATGACCACTGTGACCATGACCATGATGAGCATGAGCATCATCATCATGAACACGGCGAAGAATGCTCTTGCGGATGCCATGACCATCACCATCATCACCATGCCGACGAAGTATTTACTTCTATCGGCTTGGAAACAGCTTCAAAGTATTCTAAGGAAGATGTTGAAGCCTTCCTCGAAGCATTGGAAGATGATTCAAAGTATGGCTATGTATTAAGAGCTAAGGGTATGCTTGCTTCTGAAGGAAACAAGTGGATTTACTTTGATTACACCCCCGGCGAAATTAACGTACGTGAAGGCTCACCGGAATACACAGGTAAGATTTGTGTTATCGGTTCAGAGCTTAAAGAAGATGCAATCAAAGCTTTAATCATTAAGTAATCAGGTGACAAAATGAAATCAGTATTTGTAATTAACGGCTTTTTGGATAGCGGAAAGACTCAATTTATAAACTATACTCTTGCCCAGCCTTACTTTCGCACTCAGGGTACCACGCTACTCATCGTGTGCGAAGAGGGTGAAGAAGAGTACGATCCCCGCATTTTAAAGGCCACTAATACAGTTATGGTGGTGGCGGAAGACGAATCGGAAGTATCTGCCGATAAGCTTATGGAGCTTGATAAAAAGTACAAGCCTTCCCGTATCATCATTGAATATAACGGAATGTGGAACTATAAAAACTTTAAGCTTCCCTTCCTTTGGAAGCTAGAGCAGCAGATTACCACAATCGACGGTTCTTCTTTCGAGCTTTACTACACAAACATGAGATCGTTGCTTGGAGAAATGATTAGAAAGTCTGAGCTTGTTATCTTCAATCGTTGCGATGGTCTTAACGAAAAGCTTGCTACTTACAAAAGAAACATTAAGGCTTTAAACCAGGTTGCGGAAATCGTATTTGAAGATAAAGACGGTGAAATGAACGCAACACTTGATGAAGAGCTTCCTTACGATGTATCTAAAGATGAAATAGAACTTACGGATGAAACTTACGGCGTTTGGTACCTTGATATGCTTGATAACTTAAACAGATATGAAGGAAAAACAGTTAAGTTTACAGCCTGCGCGTTGGTTCCCGGTGAGTTTTCAAAGAATAAGCTTATTGTTCCCGGCCGTGCAGTAATGACCTGCTGTGCGGAAGATGTACAGTTTTTAGGCTTCCCTTGTAAGTATGAGGGAGAAATAAAGGATAAGACCTGGGTAAAGATTTCTGCAAAGATTTCAGAAGAATACTTTGAAGGATATAAAGGAAAAGGCCCTATGCTTACAGCCATTTCTTTGGAACCTTGCAAGGCACCGAAGAATGATGTTATATCACTTATGTAAACTATTTATGTAAACACGCAGGCCTTTTGTGTGCTTTACGGAGGTGTTTTAATGTATATACCATATACGGCACTTCAATTAGTGTTCTTTTTTCTTGTATATTGTTTCTTTGGCTGGATAATAGAGTCTTCCTGGGTGTCTTTTCACACTCATAAGCTTACAAACAGAGGCTTTATGCGAGGCCCCTTCATCCCGATTTACGGATGCGGAGCCATGACTCTTTTGCTTGTGGGAACGCCCTTAAAGCAGTGGCCTGTGGCAGTTTTCTTTGTGGGAATGATTGCCGCAAGTATTTTGGAATACTTTACGGGCGCCGCTATGGAAGCAATTTTTAAGGTAAGATACTGGGATTATTCAAACAATCCTCTTAATATAAACGGTCATATTTGCCTTGGCACCAGCCTTTGCTGGGGATTTTTGGCTTTGGCTGAAAACTATTTTATCCATAAGCCTGTTGAAAAGCTTTCAAATTTATTGACATTAAAAGAGCTTAAACTTATAACCTATGCGGTTTCTATTTACTTTATTGTTGACTTAACCTTAGCATTTAAGGCTGCTTTAGACCTTCGCGATATCATTATCAAGATGGAAGAAGCAAAAGACGAGCTTCGCATTATGAAGAAGCGATTGGATGTAATCTTAGCTTATGTGGATGCAAGCAAGGATGAGTTTATAGAAGATAAGCTTGAAAAGGCTGAGGATATTGCCGATGCCATTGAAGAACGATTTAGAAAAATCAAAGCCGCTATGGAAGAAACACCTGAAAAGATTTCAGAGAGCTTTTCCGAAGAATTTGGCAATTTGAAAGAAAAGTTTATGGAAAAGAAGGCAACCGGCTTTGGCTTTATGGGCTTTAAGGACTTTTACAAACGTGGAATTTTCCTTGGAAACCCTACTTTAAGTTCAAAGAAGTTTAAATCAACTATCGAGACCATTAAATCCTACGTAAACGAAAAGAGAAAATAGCACATGAGTTACAGAATTAAGCGGGAAAAGTTAATATACGCAGTGTACGCGGCGCTGATACTTTCTCCGCTTATTGTTTTGGGAATACAAAGCTTTTTGGTGGGTAAAAACTTATTCTTCGGTGTGCCCACCTGGTCTGATGAACTTGATTATTTTAGAGAAATACTATCCTTTAGATCCGAAGGTTTTTCTTTTAACGGCTCCCTTTTTGCAGGTCACGAAGCTGCTTTAGGGCCTTTTGGAGCCCACAGCTTTTCTCCTATACTTGCATGGGGATTTTATTCCCTGTTTTCTTGGAGCGAACATTCAATTTTAATTTGTAATCTAATTTTACTTTGTGCTTCTTACGCGGTCTTTGTGCTTATCAATAAGCCAAGAGGAAGTAAACTTTTCTTTGTGTGCTTACTTGCATGCATTTATTCCCCACTTTATTTATATCTTTACACATCCATGATGGAAGTGCCGATTTACGCATTTACAATAGTGTATTTTAGTTTCCTCTATCGCTATCACACATACCAAACAAAGCTTATGGGGGCTTTAATGATAGTAGCAGGGGCATTTGTGACGCTTTTAAGAATGCCATACATTGTGCTTTTACTTCCGGCAATTCTTTCTTTAACAGGATATAAATTAAACAAAAAAGCAATAAGAAACCTGATTATATACGTGGTAGCTTTCTTAATTACCTATAAGATATATAATCTCTTTTGCGCAGACTACCCCGATTGGGTCACTCACAGAATATCGGAAGCCCCGGGAATAATCGGAAAGATTAAGGTAGTATATTCAAACACACTTACAAACATAAAACGCTACTTTAGCT
Organism: Lachnospiraceae bacterium; assembly: GCA_024680435.1. GTDB lineage: Bacteria > Bacillota > Clostridia > Lachnospirales > Lachnospiraceae > UBA1258. The sequence continues at coordinate 2,892 of JAILCK010000110.1, read as the reverse complement.
TTTCATCAACGCCTGCCCAGGTTACTTTAAGGTATGTTTACGGCTTCACTATTTTATTATTCTTAATAAAGTCATTATTCAGAGTAAATAATAAAAAGCTAGAATTTAAGTTTGAAGGCAAGGCTTTTTCAATGTTTGTGATGCTTGGAGGGCTCTTTGCCATAATGGTTTCTTTGTACGATATTAAAGACTACAGAGACTACAGAACCTTCGGAATCGTTTTATTCTTTTCTCTTCTCTATCTGTTTACGGAAAAGAAAGGCGATATGGTTTATAAATATATAGGCGTTTTCTTTGTGCTTGTTCTTTTCTTAACATCATTCAGCGAAGGCTTAACAAAGGACAGAGTGATAGTAAGAAAGGCAATTACCTACGATGCATTTGAAAAGAATTTTTCGGATGAAGATCTTAAAGGTAAGGCTATAGGCGCAACCTGGGATATTAACTGGGAAGATGTGGGACTGCTTAAATCAATTCCTGCAGAGCTTGGATACAAGGTGTTTATCGAAGGAGAAGAGATTCCTTATTTAGACAGTGTCGACTATGTTCTTTCTACATATAAGTACATGGAAAATCACACCGAGCTATCCGAAAAGCTTGAGTTTATGTTTGATGTTGACAGGAAGTATTTGGTATATAAGGTTAAATAAAGGAGACTTTTATGTGGGAGTGTAATTACTCAAGAGAACCGATTAATTATAGGCTTTTATGGTTAAGACTACTTAAAAAGTGGTGGGCTATACCTGCATCCATCTTTGCGGGAGCCGTGATTGTTTTCGGAGTTTACTTCTTTTATAAAACCGGGATTCAGGGCCGCACTTATTTGGTGGAAAATAAGTATTATATTAATTTTGCGGAAGATTCAAGCGGAAAGCAGTATGACTGGGTGAACCAGTATACATGGTCTGAGCTTGCGGACATGAATGTGTTTATAGACGGAATCTACGATGATTTGGGCGGAAGCGTTTCTAAGGATGAATTAAGAAAAGCCTCCGATTGCACCATCGAAGCGGACGGAAGATACCTTTACATGCGAATCACCACAAACAGTCCGGAACTTTCTCAAAAGATTGCCGATTCCTATGAAAAGACCTTGTTTGCTTTCTGTGACTCACACAAAGAGTTTAAAGAAATTGTCTGCGAACACAAGGGAGAGGTAAAAGAAAACTCAAACATAAGAGTGGCTGAAATGCTTATTTTAGGCGGTATTTTAGGCCTCTTGGTGCTTGTTACATATTTGCTTATAAAGGAAATTAACGATACTTCAATCTATATTCCGGCGACACTTGAATACAGATATCACATCCCCACACTTGGGGCAAAGTCCATGGAAGAGTATGAAGAAAACTGTCGTCATTTCTTAAAGGGAAAGAATACTGCCCTTATCTATGTTGATGAAGAAGGAACCGTGGAAATCCCCTTTGTAACTGATGTTAAGCCATTTAAGAATCCTTGCTTAAATCCCGAAGGATTAAAAGAACTTGGCTCTTTCGAGGCTCGCGTTTTGGCGGTTAAATCAGGAAATCATAACGGAAAGATGATAGAGAGAGTAATTGAAGAACTCTCAAGGCTAAATATAAAGATAGATGCCTTTGTTTTAACAGAAGAGGATGCTTCACTTATAAAGAAGTATTATAGAAGCTAGTTATAGATTATTACATTAGTTTACATAACAAGTAACCGGAGCGCATAATGATTTTATACATTTTGGTAACTCTCGCGGTGACAGGCCTTGGATGGTTTGTAAACACCTCATATAGAAGACAATTTAATATGTGTACCGCGAAGATGAACAATACTTCGGTGGTATCAAAGCAGGGTTATGTAAACCGAGTCGCTTTATTTGCCATTTTCTTTATTCTTTTTGCGGTTTCTGCCTTAAGAGTGGGAACGGGTAACGACTACTGGGTGTACAGAACGGGCTTTTTACAGATAAACGTGGGAGATACCCCGGTTTCTTATGAGCTTGGCTTTAAAGCAGTAGTTTTGCTTATGCAAAAGATTTTTTACAGAGATTGCTATAAAGAGATTTTTGCTTTGTTTGCCCTTTTAACAGCAGCTTTCTTTGTAAAAGGGCTCTACGATTTTTCCGATTGGTTTATGGGAAGCATATTTATATTCATGGCCAACGGTTTTTACTTTATGAGCTTTAGTAATGTGCGCTATTACTTTGCCTTTGCTTTGGTAATGTGCTCATTCTTACCATTGATACAAAAACGCTATTTTGAATTTGTAATGTGGATTTTGATAGCGGCTCTTTTTCATAAAACAGCTCTTATTGCAATTCCCGCATTTTTGGTAGCGTACTTTTTAAAATGGTCTAAAAAGACCCTTTGGCTTATTCCCGCAGCGGCCGCAGGGCTTGTGGTGGGTAAAAGCGTAATAAGATTTTTGATCTTTAAGTTTTACCCTTTCTATGTGGGAGACCCTCTTGATTCGGGTGAAATGTCTTACGTAAATATTGCAAAGTGCTTAGCTGTTTTAATCTTTGCTTTAGTTAATTACGATGAAGGTGTTAAAGGAAACAAGAAGGCGGAGATGCTTTTTAACTTAAACATTTTTGCGCTCCTTCTTTATACCTTTGCTTCATATATTCCGGAACTTACAAGAATCTGCTACTACATGGTGGTGGGACAGGTATTCTTAATACCGATGATATTATGTAAACTAGGTACAAAAAAGAAAAAGATTTTATGGACAGCCGCAATAGGAGTGGCCTACGCAGGATACTTCGCATTCTTCCTAATGCGTGGCAACCGTCCGGGAATCAATATACTTCCGTATCTAAGCTGGATATTTGGATAAAGTGCTAAAATTTTGCTATGTCATAAAAATAAATTAAAGGGAAGAAAAAATGGGTTTTTTTGAACTATTTCTATTGGCGGTAGGCCT
>JAILCK010000282.1 GCA_024680435.1 Lachnospiraceae bacterium | reverse complement strand
ATCAACCACTTAAAGTAAGGGTCTGCCATCCATGCAGTGTCTTTCTTTCCGTCGCATGCCTTTTGGGGCTCAAAGCCTTCAATGAAGCTCTCACCTGTTGCCGTGGCTTTGATTTCTACAACTTCGTTATTCACTTTAGTTTTCCTCTTTCTATTCAATGGATAGACTACCCATTGAAACCTTTCGTCCTTCTTTATTAAAAATACATACATTGGCGCCGACAATGCTGCAATTTAATACTTCATCAGTAACGTAATCGGATGCTCCGAATACGATGGAAGAAATGATTTCTTCCCCAATCTTTAATTTGATTGTGGTTTCAAGTCCGGAAGGAAGTGTGGAATAAACACTTGCCTGTATCTTTCCTTCTTCTTCTATCTTTACAAACTCGGGTCTAAAGCCGATTGTTACATCTCCGCTTACTTCTTCGATTTCACCCTTAGGAATAAACTTTGCCTGGTATCCTAAGAAATCAACATAGTAGTCGTCTCCGGCTTTAGTAAACTTTCCGCTTACAACGTTCATGCTGGGATTACCTACAAAGTCTGCGACATATAAGTTGTTAGGCTTATTGTAAACGGTTAAAGGTGCATCGTATTGCTGGATGGTACCTTCTTTCATAAGACAGATTTTTGTTGAAAGAGTCATAGCTTCAAGCTGATCGTGTGTTACGTATACAAAAGTAGAGTCGGTATCCGCATGAAGTCTCTTTAATTCTGTTCTCATTTCCAAACGAAGCTTAGCATCAAGGTTTGACAAAGGTTCATCCATAAGTAAAACCTGAGGCTTTGTGGCAAGGGTTCTTGCTATGGCAACTCTTTGCTGCTGACCCCCCGAAATTTCCGAAGGATATCTTTTTTCAAATTCTTCAATCTTCATTAAAGCAAGCATTTCTTTAACTCTTGCATCGATATCCTTTTTATTCCATTTCATGTTTTCAAGACCGAAAGCTATGTTTTCATACACGGTCATGTGAGGCCACAAAGCATAGTTTTGGAAAATAAATCCGATTTCTCTTTTATCGGGAGAAAGGTTTACGTTTGTGTTTGAGTCAAAAACAACCTTATCTCCGATTTTGATAATACCTTCGGTAGGTGTTTCCAAACCTGCAATCATTCTTAAGGTGGTGGTTTTACCGCATCCGGAAGGACCTAAAAGAGACACAAAGTCTCTGTCTTCAATAACCATGTTAAGGTTCTTAACGCCGTAAAAGTTTCCCCACTTTTTAGTGATATTTATAAGTTCAATTCTGGGCATAATATTTTCTCCTTTACTGTCTGTTTGAAGCGCCGACGCTTTGTGAAATGGAAGCACCGGTAAGTTTATTTGACACTTCGTTAATAACGAGCACAATTACGATGATTAAGAGTGTAATCGCACTGGCATATTGGTCGTAACCTGTCTGGTTAAATGCCAAAAGCATTGTAGTAAGCATGTATCTTGAATTTGATACTATGAGAGCAAAAAGGTCCACTTCTCTCATCGCAGATACTACAGGGAGCAAATAACCTGAGAAAATACTTGTCTTTTGAATGGGAACCAATATCTTAAATATTCTTTTGTACCAAGGTACATTCATTAAAATCGCAGCTTCTTCGATTTCCTGAGAAACCTGAAGCATTGAGTTTATACATCCTCTTGATGCAAAGGGCATATATTTAACGCCGCCCACTATTACAAGAAGCAGGAATGAATTATATAAAAACGAGAATGTCTTTGTGGAAGCGAGTGCTAAGTAAATTGCCGCAAATGCTATTGTAGGAATTAAGTAAGGGAAGAAAGACATTGACTCTACCATCTTTGAAAGCTTTGTTCTTCTGTTTCTTACAACGGAGTAACCGATGAAGAGTCCCGCTGTTCCTGCAAATACGGAACAAGCAAGGGATAAAAGAACAAGTCTTAAGAGAGCCATAAGGAAGTCTTTTCCTACTAAGATTCCTCCTACCATTCCCATTTGATATGCGTCTAAATCTTTTCCGATCCAGAAATCCAAGGTCCAGTTTGAAGGGCTGTAATTTCCGGGAATTCTCTGAATTGTCTGAAGTGCAAATACGATAAGCGGAACTACCGAAAAGCAAATGGTAAATACGATCATAAGTGCTGAAATGGGTCCGTTTGCTTTCTTTAAGTTAACAAGTGAAACCTGACCTGATTTACCTGTAACCGTCGTAAATGATCTTCTTTTGTTTGTGTATCTTTGATTGATGGTAAGAATGATGATACCGCACACGATCATGACGGCCGCAATAATGTAAGCCTGGCCCATGTATCCTGCGTTAATCATTGCTTTCATTTTACTTGCAAGAGTATAAAATCTTACGGCACCGCCCAAGAAAACAGGAACCGCATATGAAGCAAATCCGCTTGAAAATACAAGCAAGAATGTAGATAAAAGCGCGGGCATTACGATTGGAAGTGTAACTTTTCTTAAAATCTTTAATCTGTTTGCTCTTAAGATCTGAGCAGATTCTTCCAAAGTCGCATCCATGTTTTGTAAGATGCCGCCTATTAAGATGTATGCAAAGGGAGCAAAGTGTAAGCTGTTTACGATGATACAAGGGAACAATCCGTAAACAAACCACTGAGGCATGCAAATCCCAAAAAGAGACTGCACGATTCCTTTGTTACCGCTCATTACATTAGTGTTTTGGAAAAGATAAATCCAAAACTGCGCTAAAGTCCAAGCAGGCATAAGATAAGGAAACATAAACAATGTTCCGATCAGTTTCTTATGCTTTAAATTACTTCTTGTCATAAGCCAAGCTGTAACACCGCCAAAAATAATGGCAAGTGTGGCGCCTAAAAATCCTAAGAAAAATGAGTTTTTAAGCGGAATGTAAAAGGAAGTGATGCTCCATTCGCTTGGTGTAAACAGTTTCTTTATATGGTAAAGGGTAAATGTTCCTTTCTTTGCGTTAATCAATGTTTTTTCGATTCCCGCATGAACAATGAACATTTCCTTAATCATCGCAGTAATGGGGTAGATTGATAAGCCCAATAACAAAACGAAGAATATTACCAGCATACAATTAGCCGGGTTGGAGAAATATGTTTTGATCTTGTTTTTGATCTTCTCCAATGTCAAACCTCTCATGTAAACCTCCAAAGAATATATATGGTGGAGAGATGTCCCTCCACCATATAAAAGTACTTATCTTTTAACGGATTAGTTTATTCTTGCTGCAATGTACTCATATACATCTGCGTAGTTTGCTGCAAGGTAATCACCGTCTTCGATTACACAGCGGCTTAACCAAAATTCAACTTCTTTATCGAGTCCTGTTGCATCGGGAACAAGGGCGATTGACTGATTAGCCAAGTATGATCCCATGTTGTTTTCGTTGTTCCATGCTGCACCGCCTTCTTCTGAAAGAAGGTAGTTAATAAACAAAGCACATGTGTAAGGTGTATCTGTGTCTGCACAAACCTGAGCGTATGTAGGATACATAAATCCTGCAAAGCCTTCGATACCTTTTCCGTCATTTCCTGTTGCTGCAATCCGTAAGTTCTCTCTTGCTACTTCATTGGTTCTAAGCTTTGAGAATACAAACAATCCAACGCTTCCGGGCTCACCTTCTGCAATACCGCTGCAGATACCGCCGTCAGCTGTGTATGTGTAGTTGCAGTTTGCAAGGAACTTATCAAGGAACTCATAAGCGCATGACTTATACTCTGCTGTATTGTCCCAAGCTTTTCCAAAATATGCCTTGTAGGCGTCTCCAAGCTTTGCAGTCCATTCATCTGATGTAAGCATGATAAGGAAGTTCATTCCTACAGGTTCATCGGCAGGATTCTTAAAGAAAATCTTATCCTTGTAAGCTTCTTCAGTAAGCTGCCAAACATTCTTTAAATCTTCGATGGAATCATCTGTCTTGTTCATGAAGATTAACTTTGATACAAACAAGATTGCTGCAGGATTCTGATATGTTTCAGCTACATCACCGATTAAGCTTTCGGGGAAGTAGTTAACAAGTAAATCTTCTGAAATAAGTTCGTTGTTTACTCTGTAAGCATTCTGTAATAATGCCATATCTGCGCCGTCCGCAGCACTTCCTACTTCTGTAGAAAGCTTTGTAAACATATCTGCTTCGCCGACATCGGAAATTTCTACATCCAAATCAGGATATTTTGCCAAAAATGTTTCAAGTGCATTTGCTGCAAGGCTTGTTGTTGAATAAACAACAGTCTTTCCTGTTTCGGCCTTGGCAAGTTCATAGATTTCCTCATCTGTCATCTTGCTTGCATCGTATAATGTCTTTTCAAGCTCGGTGTCAAATTCGGGTTCTTCTTCCTTAGCCGGTTCTTCTACAGTTTCCTCTTTTGTGTCTTCAACTACAGAAACCGTAGGTTCTGCTGTTTCTACAGATGCGGCAGCCTCTCCGCAGCCTGCGAAAGCAGTAAGTGTCAATACACATGCCAATACAATCGCTAACCTCTTCATTTTAGTCTCCTCTTTTCCTTTCGTGGTAAAAATATATTCAGGCCTATAAGCCTAGATACCGCTTTGAATAATGTGCTTAATGTTGTAGGTCTGGCCCACAAGATAGCTTTCGCACTTTTCAATGTAGCCGCTTAAGGATTTAGTGTTTTTCTTAATCTTAAATACGGCAGTATTAGGAGGTAAATGCATCTGTACTGCGACGTAGTCGGGACAGATGACAGCTTCCATTCTCTCTTCCGCTTCCACCGGGTAAAGACCTGTTCTTTCTTTTATGGAAGGATATAAGCCTTTCTCACTGATTTCTTTTTCCGTAATATTCTTTAGGTACCTTTCGGGAACGTATGCCTTTTCCCAAGCGTAAATCTCATCCTTAATGGTTCTTATACGGATGATTTCCACTATTCTTTCATTATCGGAAAGTCCAAAGAACTCTTTCTTGGAAGGCGAAGCATCCAAAAAGTTTAATTCAAGTAACTTAAATTCCGATGTGATTCCCTTTTGCTTTAAATCTTGAGAAAGGGAGTAATTACTAACCAATGATGCCGAAACCGTAGGTTTTGAAACAAAGGTTCCTTTACCCTGCTTTCTTTTTAAATAACCGCTTTGAACAAGTTCCTTAAGAACTTCCCTTACGGTTATTCTGCTGACTCCGTACTCTTCGCAAAGTTCATGCTCGCTCGGAATCATCTCTCCTTCCTTCCATTCGCCGGAATTGAGCTTTTCAAACATTATTTCTCTTAACTGATATTGAAGCGAAACCGGTAAATTGCTGTCTAACATTTTTCCCTCCCTTAACTTGTTATAACATTATAATATCATTACTTTATTTCTTGTCAACATAGATTTTAAAAAAATGTACAAAAATAACCGGCGAATTTAAAATTCGTCGGTTATTTGTTATAAAACTAAAATCTTATGCTTCTACTTCGATATGCATTACGCTGCACTTGGGCATCTTAAATGAAAGCTTGTTTCCTGATGCCTTAATGCCATCAAAGCTTTCTACCTTAACAACATCAGGGTTATCAAATGTGTTGTGAGCCTTCATATCATTTGTAACGATTTGAGCCTTAACGCTCTTTACATTGCTTTCCGCAAATACGCCTTCGATATCATAATCTTCGGAAATTGAAAGGTTTGTAAGAGTGATGTGAATCTTACCGTTTTTATCAACGGAAACAGACTCTGTAAGGTTAGGAACCATGTTTCTATCTTCCACACCGATTTCTTTTGTCTCGATGTATGAATCAAGAAGTTCATTGTCCTGATGATACTTATACATGTTAAATACATGATAAGTAGGAGTCTTAATCATCTTGTCGCCTTCTGTTAAGATAACTGCCTGTAATACGTTTACAAGCTGAGCGATGTTTGCCATCTTAACTCTGTCGCAATGCTTGTTAAAGATATTAAGGTTGATACCTGCAACAAGCGCATCACGCATAGTGCTCTGCTGATACAAGAAACCGGGATTTGTGCCGGGCTCTACATCGTACCATGTGCCCCATTCGTCAATGGACATGCCGATCTTCTTGTTGGGATCGTATTCATCCATGATTGCTGTGTGGCCGTTGATGATTTCATCCATGTAAAGAGTCTTCTTTAATGTCTGATACCAAAGCTTATCGTCAAATTCTGTAGCAGAACCCTTCTTTTCCCATACACCTGTAGGAACTGTATAGTAGTGAAGGCTAAGTAAATCCATAAATCCGTTGCCGTGGTCAAAGCATGTGGCAAGGACTTTCTTTGTCCATTCATAGTCATCCGCATTGGGACCGCCGCATACCTTTTTGATGGGCTTAGAAGAATCATAGGTTCTTACATATGTCTGATATCTTCTGTAAAGGTCTGCGTAGTATTCGGGACGCATGTTACCGCCGCATCCCCAGTTTTCATTACCTACTCCGAAGTAATCCACTCTCCAAGGATCCTTGTGACCGTTCTTTGTACGAAGGTCTGCCATGGGAGATACGCCTTCGAATGTCATGTATTCAACCCATTCGCTCATTTCCTGAACTGTGCCGCTTCCTACGTTACCGTTAATGTAGGTCTTTGTGCCAAGCTGTCTTGCAAGTTCAAAGAACTCGTGTGTACCAAAGCTGTTGTCTTCAACAACTCCGCCCCAGTGGGTGTTAATCATTTTCTTTCTTGTTTCTTTAGGGCCGATACCGTCTTTCCAGTGATATTCATCTGCAAAGCAACCGCCGGGCCATCTTAAAACGGGAAGATTTAACTCCTTAAGCGCATCAACAACGTCGCATCTCATACCGTTTACGTTCTTGATAGGAGAATTCTCGCCTACGTATACCCCTTCATAAATACATCTTCCGAGATGTTCTGAAAAGTTACCCTGAAGTTCAGGATTAATGTGTCCCTTTTTTACATTGGGATTAATATAAAGTTTAAACATCTTTCACTCCCTAAATACTATTGTTGTCGGTACTTTTAAGTTAACATTCAAGACGGTCACTTTCAATATTAAGATGTAGGAAAGTTGTATGCATACAACTTTGAAATTTATAAGTCAATTTGAAGTTCCACAGGGCAGTGGTCAGAGCCTTCCACATCGGTGTGAATCTTAGCGTCTTTAAGCTTTTCATTTAAGCTTTTTGAAGTGATGAAATAATCTATACGCCACCCCGCGTTTTTCTCTCTTGCTTTAAATCTGTAAGACCACCAGGAATAGATGTCTGTTTTATCGGGATAAAAGAAACGGAAAGTGTCTGTATATCCTGCATTTAAAAGGGCTGTCATCTTAGCTCTTTCTTCATCCGTAAAGCCCGCGTTATGGTGATTTGTCTTGGGATTTTTTAAATCGATTTCTTCGTGAGCCACATTTAAGTCTCCGCAGAAAACAACAGGTTTCTTTGCATTTAACTTATTAATGTATGCTAAAAAGTCATCTTCCCACACCATACGATAATCAAGGCGCTCAAGCTCCTGCTTTGAGTTTGGAGTATAGCAGGTTACAAAGAAAAAGTTATCGTACTCAAGAGTGATGATTCTTCCTTCGTGATCGTGCTCATCAATCCCCATTCCGTAGGTCACATTTAAAGGCTTATGCTTTGTAAAGATAGCGGTTCCTGAGTACCCTTTCTTTTCAGCATAGTTCCAGTATTGAAAGTATCCGGGAAGGTCAAGCTCTAACTGTCCTTCCTGCATTTTTGTTTCCTGAAGGCAGAAAATATCTGCGTCTTCCTTAAAGAAAAAGTCTAAAAAGCCCTTATCCTTACAAGCTCTTATTCCGTTTACATTCCAAGATATAAATTTCATATTTTTACCCCATGGGAATCTGCATGGCTTCTCTTATGTCAGATACGCCGTAAGTTTCGATTCCTTCAATCTTTTTAATGTCTGAATCTATATTTGATTTAGGAAGCACCACAGTTTTAAATCCAAGTTTCTTTGCTTCCATAACTCTAAGGCGTGCATTGTTTACAGCCCTTACTTCTCCGCTTAGGCCCACTTCTCCGAAAGCTACGGTCTTTGAATCTATGGCCTTATTTCTGTAACTTGAAATAATGGCTAAAACCGTTGCTAAGTCCATGGCCGGCTCATTTATCTTTATTCCGCCTGCAATATTTACGTAAGCATCCTGATCTCCTATCTGAAGACCGCCTCGCTTTTCTATAACGGCCATAAGAAGGTTCACTCTGTTAAAATCCATGCCCGTAGCCTGGCGTCTTGGAATACCAAAGTTAGACCTGCATAAAAGAGCCTGAATTTCTATCATTAAGGGGCGTGTGCCCTCCATTGTACAGGTGATTACAGAACCGCTTGCGTCCTCAGCCTTCCCAAAAAGCATATATTCAGAAGGATTCTTAACTTCCTTAAGACCTTCCTCTCTCATTTCAAAAACGCCGATTTCATTGGTGGAACCAAATCTGTTCTTTACGCCTCGTAAGATTCTGTAGGAAGCATGCCTGTCTCCTTCAAAATAAAGAACCGTATCAACCATGTGCTCTAAGACTCTCGGACCTGCCACGGCACCTTCTTTTGTAACGTGTCCCACGATAAAAATGTTTATTTCAAGCTGTTTAGCTATCTGCATTAGTAAAGATGTAGCTTCCCTTACCTGTGACACTGATCCGGGAGCAGAAGAAATATCTTCCCTATACATAGTCTGAATAGAGTCAATCACTACGGTTGTGGGAACGTTTTTCTTTATTACTTCCGTAATGGCATCAAGGTTTGTTTCAGAAAGCAAAAGCAGATTGTCAAAATCTTTACCCAGTCTGTTGGCCCGTAGCTTAATCTGTCTTAAGGATTCTTCTCCAGAAACATACAAAACCTTCTCACCCGAATTTACAAGGTTCTTTGTAACCTGCAGTAATATTGTGGATTTTCCTATTCCCGGGTCTCCTCCGATAAGCACCAAAGAGCCCTTCACTATACCGCCTCCAAGGACTCTGTCAAACTCATCAAAGCCTGTCTTTATTCTTTTTGAATCGTCTGCTGAAATATCTTTAAGTAATACGGGTTCGGTCGAAGAAAAAGAAGCCGTTTGAACGGCCCTTTTCATCTTAACAACCGGTTCTTCCGTGAATGTATTCCATTCCTTGCAGCTCGGACACTGGCCCATCCATTTGGAGGACTCGTATCCGCATGAGCTGCAAAAGAAAACTGTACTTTTTTTAGGCATACCCCTTAATCCTTCTTTTTAAATACCGTCTCGTTGTTCTTTCTTGTGGCTGTAACCACGTCCCCGGGAACAATTTCTTTCATTAAGATTTCTTCTGAAAGCTTATCCTCGATTTCTGACTGAATTGCTCTCTTAATGGGACGCGCACCCATCTTGGCATCAGTGAATTTATCAACAATGTATGCCTTTAAGGTAGAAGAAAT
>JAILCK010000359.1 GCA_024680435.1 Lachnospiraceae bacterium | reverse complement strand
CCTTCTTTATCCAAACCATTAAATGGTTCATCAAGAATAATAATCTTTTGGCCTTCCATTATCGCTTGAGCAATTGCTAATCGCTGACGCATTCCCAAAGAGAAATTCTTTACTTTATCTTTATTCGCTATATCAAGGCCTACAGCTTCAAGCGAATCTTTTATTTCTTTTTCTCCTATTTTGTTATTTATTCTCGCTAAGTACCTTAAATTATCAAACTGATTGTACTCTTCGATAAAGCCCGGTTTTTCAATCAGTACACCCAGTTCGGGAAGGAAATCTATGTTTTTTCCAATCTCCATATCATCAATAAGAATGGAGCCTTTCTCCGGTCTTAAAAAGCCACAGATTGTCTTAAAAAATACAGATTTTCCGGAACCATTCGCACCCACAAATCCGTATATATTTCCTCGTTTAAGGTCAAGATTTACATTTTCGAAGATCACACGTCTTTTAAACCTTTTAGATAAATCTCGAATTTTTAACATACATTTACCCTCCTCTTAGAAATTAAACAGCAGAAAAAAGTTATCAATATAGCATCTATTACCATTATTATCGAAAAAATGCCCCACCAAGCGATTCTTTCTCTTAATTCAATATATTTAGCGGTTGAAAAAGCAATCAAAATCGGCTTCGGGACAACAGTGTTTAAGACATACACAAAAATAACATATAAAAAGCTGTTATCTATCATCAATACATTATCAAAGATAATGAAAACGACTATAACACCTATTAATCCAAGACAATCCAAAGTAAAATAATCTATACACGCCTTTACACTTAGCGATTCAATTCCCGTAAAGCAAAAATATGTAATATGTGAAATTACCAGAAGGAATACCCCCTGTAAAAGCACAGCCAGGAAATATAAGAAAACAAATCCTTTGTAACTCCCAAACCTTGATAGTATATTTAATGTCACATCTTTCTTTAATTTTTCGACATTCTTTCCGATGGCAAGGAAAATCACTGATATATTTAAAAGCTTAAGCAAGACGGAACTTATAGTGGGGATTGTTCTTTCATCGCCTCCCTGCCATAGAATCAGGCCTGTCGAAGGCTTTGGGTCTATTCCTGCAAAATAAACATATATGTAATCAAGCAATATAAAAAACGCAATTGAAATCACTAAATTTCTTATAAACTCTTTTAAAACAATTCTACCTAGTATTCTCACCTTCATTTTCTATATACTCCCATCTTGCGGACAGATACTCCATCATTGTCCAAAGCAACGCAACTATATATCCAATTAAATGAACGTTATAAAAGAAAACTCCCCCGAGCAAATATACTCCATCGGCATAAAACGCGTACTTTCTTCCGGCTGAAAAATCAAGTAACGGTGAATATACATCCCTTGTCTCAAGATATTCCATTGGAAATGTCAAAACAAAAAATAGCAAAAGAGGGAAAAGGCAAAGTACCCCTGTTTTCTTTTGTAAAAAAGAATAAAAATGTATTACCGCATATGTTATTAGTTGAACCAATAAACCAATCAATAGATATCGAACAATCAAAAAAAGGATAATAGCTATTTCTTCCTCACAAATTCTTTCTCCTTTTATAAATATCAAATAACTTAGTGGGCCTAAAGTTACTATTATCGAAGTTCCTAGTGTTGAGATCGCCATTGCAAAGAAATCTGACATCATCAATTGTTTCTTTGAAAAGGCACGGGAAATAGTGCTATAAAATGTCGTGAAAACAGCCACTCGATTTTGCACCATAATGCAAGGAAAGAAAACGACCCACATATAAATATCAATTCTTAGCACATCTAAATAGCTCACTTCCCGACTATTCGAAAAATGCATATATGCCACAAGAAAAATCACTTGCGTAATCGACAAAACATATGTAAGCTTCGATTTAAAAATCAGTCTCAATTTTTCCAATAAGCTTCCGACAACTCTCATTTTTTTAGTTTCCCTTTTTCATGTAAAGCATTTCAAATACTGTTAACGAGACTGTCCCTACAAGAACATACCCAAAAATCAAAACAATGTATCCAATTGGAGAAAACAGTGGCACATATGGTTGCATGACAACATTGGGTTGAAGACACTGAGGTAAAACCATGTCTAGTAGACCAACGGTCACGAAGGGAATAACAATAATGGCAATCTTATTCTTTATATATGCAGTAATTCCAACTGCAAAAATAAGGAAAGAAAAATAATATAGTAAGTGAGAAGCATAAACCTTTCCAAAGTACGCCATTGGCGATTTAAAAAAAACGTCTTCGCTATATGAAACTATGTTTTCCAGAAACTTTAGATTATAATTGTGCGCTGTAAATATTCCGGTTATTATTCCAAACAGCAATTCAGCTGCGCCTAACACTACCACACCGGCTATCGCTATAGCCAAAACCTTATCGAAAATGTATTTCTTCCTACCTTTTCTGCTGACACAAAAAAACCTGAATCGATTGTTTTTTTCTGACATATAACTGCTTATATATGGAGCCACCAAAATTATAGGTGCAAGGGCCTGAACCATATAATATGAGCCTCGCCAGACTCTGAAAGTATTCCCAAAATAGTTCTTATAAAACTCTACTGCTGTAGGATCTGTTAAATCCGATGAACCTTCAGCCCGTAAAGCCGTGCTCCAACCATTATAAAAAGCATTGACAGCCATTAACGCCATCACTAATCCAATAATTATTAGGTTAGATTTTTTACACAGTGCTCTTCTTAATTCATTAATCACAAAGCCTCCCTCCTTTCATATAATTGATGGGCGCCAAAGTCATTCGTCTTTAGTTACAATTATTCACTTAAGATTAATAAGAATCGACATTCCACAGTCCATCACATCTTGCGGAAGTATTCCATGCTCCTGTTCCTCTTTGTACCCCAAGCTTATATTGATAGTTCCGAACAGTCTGATTATCCGAGAAAGCTCTTGTATCAAAAGTTCCGCTGGTAGAGAATGGAGTCACTCTATCATCATTGTTTGAATTGCGAACTGTGTATGTAAAATAATCAGAACTGCCTTCTGTATATGTGCAAGTAACAACAGGGCTTTCATTTGCAGAGTATTTATATGCATAATCGGAGTATCCCCAAGAACTAAGCCAGCCTGATGTTAATGAAAATGCAAATTTCACATTGTATGCGTATGAAGCTAGTGAGCATACCAACAAACATGCTAAAACTCCTGAACCCTTAATTATGTTTTTCATATATCTTTTCATTCTCTTTCCTCACTTTCCTTAAAAAAGAAAGACTTTAGCACCCAACAACATATCCGGTTATCGCCAAAAGAAACCATTTGAGTTATACTAAGTCTATCCACATATTTCGTCTGCATTTGCAGAGCCCGCCCGGCTAAGATTTATGTGGATTTTCTATACCCTCATATGACCACCTCCATTCTTAATTTTTTGTCACGAGATGTGTTAAAAGAAATGAGAAAAATAACTCTACATTTCTTTGCGTGCATTGTAACATACAATTTTTAAGAAAAAGGCCGATTTTGTGACGAAGTGCCAAAATTGAGGGATAAAAGGTTTTAAGAATTGCATTTTTAAGGATTCCTTCACTTTATAGTCTGCTTTTCTTAAAATTAATCGCAAAAAAAGGCAGGGCAACAGCCCTGCCTAAAAGTTGGTTAAGTAATTTAGTTATGAGAATTTCTTTTCTATGTTCTGTATAAACTCTCTTGCTGCCACTGCATTTTCAGGCTTAGTATCTTCAAGGGTTGCCTGAATAAAGGGCTTTTTCTCAAGAGCAAACTTAATTACGCTGTCATAATTGATTTCTCCAAGACCACAAGCCATATACTTAACACTGTCACCTTCTAAAACTGCGTCTTTTAAATGAATCATGCATACGTCTTTTCCAAGAAGATCGATAGCTTCTTCAAAAACTTCTTGGCGCTCATTAAAGTTATCTGTCCAAAGAAGGTTAACAGGGTCAAATATTATCTGAAGATTAGGAGACTCAATTCTGTCAAGAACTTCTCTTGCTCTTTTCGGGTTCCATACAATTTGTCTGTAAACAGGCTCAATCGCAAGAATTACTCCCATCTTTTCTGCGTAGTTAACAACGGGCTTGAGGTTATTAATAAAAATTTCAAGTGCTTCTTTTGAGTGACATGCCTCCTTATCATAGTGATAATCGACATTTGGTGCCCCGGTCTCAGTTCCCACCATGCCTGCTCCCATTAAAGAAGCAAAACGAAGATGAGCCAAATATTTATCCTGAGTAGCCTTAAGCGCAGCCTTATCGGGAGTGGCAAGATTAAGATAACAGCCAAGCACCGCTACATCAAGCTTAGCTTCCCTAAAAGCATCTCTTAAATACATGGCATATCCGGGAGTAAGGGCCTCAGAATCGGCTGTAAACCCGGGGACCTTTGAAAGCGCAATATGTGTGCAGGTAAAGCCTTGCCTTTTTACCTCCTGTAATCTTTCTTCAAAAGGTAATTCTATCGTGTCATGAAATCTGATTCCTATTTGCATACTCTAGTCCTCTCAAAAAAATAATCCATAAAGAATAATATCATCTTTTCCTCGGATTTCACAATCATCATTATTCATACATAATGCTCCACTACCCCGTCCCCTAGGGCCATTGGGCAAAAAGAACCCCTTACATTTTCTGTAAGGGGTTTATTTTAGGCTTTAATTCTGAATGTTTTTGGTGCAAAGGTGTAAACTAAGATGCTTATAATCAAAGCATATACAAATCCAAAGCCAAGACATGAATATGCAAACACATCCAAGGAAATCTTTTGAAGCTGAAGCCAATATAGCGCCGCATATGTAATGATTGTTACGGCATAATAGCTTGC
>JAILCK010000264.1 GCA_024680435.1 Lachnospiraceae bacterium | reverse complement strand
CATCCCGCCACCATAAAGCGCCTGGCCACAAACTTTGCGGTTTCTTTGTCATAGATAAAATAAAGCACGCACATAACCCCGATTAAAATGGTTTCTTCGCCAAAAGCGGAGCATGCTGCGAAAAAAGAAACCCCTGCGCTTCCTAAATGCGCCTGAATCCATTCCATAAGTTTTGGTTCAAAGCCCAAGAAAAATGTGTTACCCATAAATCCACCTTCTCTATATTTTTATATTTTAATTATACTCTCATTAAGAAGATGAAGCAAAAAACCTCCGCTTTCGCAGAGGTTCTAAGCTATCTTTATTTTAAATTTCCTTTAGGCGTTCTTCCTTCATCTTCAAGTGAATACTCGCTCCAAATGCCCTTTGAAAAGCTGTAACTATAGATGGTGAAATTATCAAGAACGTCGTTGTCGCCGCTTAAGTCATAGGCTTTTATGTCTTTTTTCAAATAATCCGTATCCACTGCCATTTCCGCACTCTCTGTAATAAACGGATTTGATAAAAGCACATACACGATTCGATTGTTTTCTTCATCCAAAAGTGCATACTCATAAACATTGTCATATCCGTCACAAGCAACGTATGCAGGATAGTTATAAGAGTCTGTGTCATATTCTACTTTTCCGACATGGTAGTCACTATCCTCGTAATTTGTTTTATAAACCGTGCATGTCACTTGAGAAAGGCGGTTTCTTTCTTTGTTAAAATCCTCATCCGTATAATCTGCGGAAAGAAAAATGCTTCCTTCAGTGTCAAATAATCCGGTTTTCAACGATGACTCAAAATCCACCTTTATGGCATTTTTTGTATCATCCGGGAAAAGAAACAGTCCGCTGTCTAAATCAGAGCCATATTCCTTAATTATGCTTACCTTGTCATAGCTTTCTATTCCTGTCTTCTTATCATAGGGCTGCTTTTCTTCCAAAGTTCCAAGGCCGATAACAGCCAATGCAACGATTATAAACTTTAGACTTATCACGATAAGTGAAGCTACCACTATCTGCACTATTATTTTAAATGCTTTTTTCTTTGCAAGCTTTGCCAGTATTCCGTTTGCATAAAGTGTGGTTACAGCTAGTGCTATAAGACCTAAAAAGGATAGAGCGATTCCTCCTGCCCTTACAATGTTTGGTTCATAGTTTACGCATTGTAACACTATCGCTATGGTTAGCAGCACTGTTCCTGCTAAACTTATTATTCTTACCCACTTAAAGAGGCTTCCTTTTTCAGCCCCCGCATAAGCTGCCATTTTATCGGCAACTTCTTTTATTTCTTCATTCATCCCGCTTTTTGTTCCTCCTTCAATGATTTCTCTCACATCCACATCATAAAAATCAGCAATGCCGGTAAGGAGAGAAATATCCGGCATATTGCTTCCAGTCTCCCAACGAGAAATGCTTCTTGAAGAAACATTAAAATGCTCAGCAAGTTCTTCCTGGGTAATCCCTTTTTGCTTTCTTAGTTCCTTCAAAAATAAACCTATCTTCTTTTGATCCATGGGATTCCTCCTTTCCCTTGCAGAATAATAATTTCTTTGCAAAAATAACACGACACAAAGCGGGAATTGCCGTTTTTTTGCATTAGACAACCTTGTCTATAGTTTATAAAAAGGCCCCACAGCCATGGAGCCTTTCTTACTGCTAATCCTATACGTTACACGCATATTCTTCTTTTGTTAAAAACTGAGTGGACTTTAAGTACTTGGGGATATCCTTTGATTCTCCGTTAATCCTTATGTCCGCGTGGTTCTTAGCAATTTCAAGAACATACTCGTTTTGGTCTGTAGGAAGCTTTCCCAAGATTGTTACCCTTATCTTTAAGTATTCATCCAAGTTGGCGATATCAAAAAGCGATAAGAATCTCTTACATCTTCCCTTAAATGAAATCTCCGGATCTAAGTTATCAAGGTTAGTGTTGTTAAATTCAAACACAATGTTAAGCCAACCATCTTCCATGTAAAGAGCGGTGTCACAGAATTCTTCAACGTATTCTCTGTTCTGGCTTGCTCTTGAAATTCTTGAAAACTCTTCAAGTTCATCCACAAATGTTAAGAATGAGTTTTCATCTATATGCTCAATCTGATAGCTATCGCTTGTGTGATTGGAAATCGATGCCAAAATATCATGAAGTGTGAGGATTCTTGCATTTGGCATGGGAAGCAGCCAATCGGGTCTGCCATAATCGATATCCTGAAAGGCCTGCAAATTCTTCATAAGCAGGAAAGCACTCATAATTCCGTGCTGGTAAGCCTCAAAATCATTGTAATAAGAAACCTTCTGGCTAAAAGGCGCATGGAATAAAGCCTCTACTTTAAAACTGCCCTTTAAAAGTTCTTTTTCTTTTTCAGGAAGCGCCTCTAAGCTTCCCATTAAAACGTTTAGTTCGCTTCCATGGTAATTTTGATTGCTAAAAACCTTCGTTAATGCGGAAAGTGCTTCTTTAGACAAATCATCCTTTTGAGTTACATTCACTTCAGACTGTCTTGAAATAAAGTCAATAAACTGATTCACAAATTCCTGCTGAATGTTTTCATATTCAAAGCTAAAGTTTTCAAAATTGTTGATTGCAAAGTAGGGAAGCACCTTATTCATTGCTTTATTGATCTTTTCAATCTTTTTAAGGGGATATCCAAGATCGTGGGTAAGTGCCGCAATACACCTTTGTGAGTCCTGTAAGTCTTTTGCTTCATCAACAAGCTTTAAAACTCTTTTTAATACATTCGCATCGTTACCTTCAACCAAATGCAAGTTTTCTGAAAGATTTTCAATCACCTTATAAGACTCTTTGGTCTCTCTATCCAATCTGTAAAGCTCAGAAAACTCAGGCTTTCTGTAAAGATACTCTCCTAAAAAATATACCCACAGGCAGTGAAGAGTGTGGTCTCTGTAAAAAGAATCCGAAGCGAAAATAAGCTCTTCAAACTCAACATAAGAATCAAAATACTTAAATATCTTATCGTATCCTTTTTTATTTGGCGAAAGATAGCTCATCGCCCCTTCAAAAAGTTTCTTCCAAAGCACAACCGCAATCTGAATCTTATTGTTCATCTTGGATTCTTGAATAAGCTCTTCCAAAGACTTTTTTATGTCCTTTTTTAAGTCATCCTTGCCTTGTAAGAAAAGGATTTCATCCTTATCCATGCATTCAAGATAGAACTGCATGACGGTCTTTTCATCAACAAAATGCTCCAACTAATTATCCTCCGTATGTACCGATTTCTTTCTATTCTTCTATTCTTTCAAGCTTAACGTCAATCTTTGGAGTACCGTATATGGGGTTAAACATGGCCTCTACGTGCTCCTTATACCAATCGACAATCTCTTTATCCTGCATCACGCATTTTTCGCCTTCAGTGACAATTTTTATTGTAATAATCTGTTTTTCCATTTTCTATACTCCTTAATTAAAACTTCTTCTTTGCTTCTTCCAAAGCATCTATCACGTCATCGCAAAATTTGTCAAACTCAGGGTCCGGCTTTTGGCATTCTTCCGGGTGCTC
>JAILCK010000256.1 GCA_024680435.1 Lachnospiraceae bacterium | reverse complement strand
GGATTCATGAAAAGATTTAAGTATTTACTGCAAGCGGCATACGCTGCGGTATATACAACTCCGTATCCGTTTACAAAAGACTGAACCACCATACATCCTACTGCGGTTATAGAGTTCATAAATGCCATGGGAAGACCGTTCTTTAATAGTCCTAAGTAAACAGACCCCTCGTTTATAAAGTGTTCTTTGCTAAGTTTAAGCATCGGCATGGTAAGCAAACGGCTTATACAGATAAATGCCGATATTACCTGAGAGCATACTGTAGCAACGGCCGCTCCTTCCACCCCCGTATGAAAGTAAAAGATTAAAAGACTGTCTAGGATTATATTAATAATTGCAGATGTGATTATGGCCTTTAAGGGAGTCTTTGAATCCCCCAGGGCTCTAAGTACAGCGCCTGAAATATTGTAGCTAATTCCCGCAAGCAAACCTCCGAAAACTATGTATCCGTATTTTAAGCAATCAGCCATAATAAGCTTGTCTGTTTTTAGAATAACCAAAGCCTTCGGAAGAAACAAAACGCTTATTATGGTAAGCATGATTCCTAGGATTGCGCCTAATATTATTACGGCAGACAACCTGTGCTTTAGGGCATTTTCATCTTTTGCTCCATAGCTTTGCCCGATTAATACTCCAAATCCGTTAGCTATGCCAAAAGAAAATCCCACAATCAAAAAGAACAAAGAGCCCATATTTCCAACGGCTGCAAGTGCGTCATCTCCAAGCCCCTTTCCGACTATCCATGCATCGGCGAAATTGTAAAATTGCTGAAGAAGGCTTGTTATAAGTAAGGGCCAATAAAAAGAAAGGATAAGCTTTACCGGGCTACCCTTTGTAAAATCAATTTCTTTTCTTTTATCTATTGTCATACTTTTATTCATACTCTTTACCTTTATACATATGTCTATATTTTTATTATAGTTGTATGAATTATAAGTAGTTATAAATAAAGAGCATGAATTTATAATATTTTTACCCATTTTAAAAGCCACATATGCATGTGGCTTTTAATAATTTACATTCTTAACATTAATTCCTTGGCAATTACCTCACCATTTTTAATATAGGTTCTTGGCACTCTCTTACTTACGGCACAGGTCAATTCATAGGGAATTGTGCCTGCTATATCCGCTAAATCGTCAATTGAATTGTTTTTACCAAAGATTTCGATTTCAGAGTCTACATCAACGCTTGGTTTATCCGATAAATCAATCATGCACATATCCATGCAGATTTTGCCAAGCTGCCTTGCAGGACCTTCTTTAGTCATGAGTGAACACTTATTTGAAAGGCTTCTAAAGAAACCGTCGGCATATCCGTAAGGAAGCACGCCTACCCTTGTCTGTTTATCGGTTTCAAAAATACCGCCGTAGCTTATCTTTGTGCCCTTTGGATAAACTTTTACGGTACTTACAACGGTTTTTAAAGACATAACCGGCTTTAAGCCCATTTCATGGGCATACTTTCCGTATCCGTAAAGAAGTAACCCGGGGCGTACCATATCAAGATAGGTTTCTTTAAACTTGGCTGTAGCACCTGTATTAGCGCAGTGCTTTATTTTAAAGCTTTTACCCCACTTCTTTTCTACTTCTCCTATTACATCCGTAAAAAGCTTAAATTGATGTTTTGTGTATTTTAAAGATTCATCGTCATCTTCATCCGCTACCGCAAAGTGTGTAAAGATACCTTCCGCATCAAGATTTGGAAGTGTTATTGCTTCCAAAATGCCCTTTACTCCCGTATCAAAGAAATCGTTGTCGCAAAGATAACCTAAGCGGGACATTCCTGTATCAACCTTTATATGAATCTTTAAAGTCTTGTTTATTTTCTTTGCTTCCTGTGAATATTCAATGGCTTTTGCCTTACAGGTAACGGCCTGAGTGATATCAAAGTCAATAAGCCTCTCAACCTGTTCTTTGGGTGTGTGGCCAAGTATCAAAATCGGCATCTTAATCCTATTTACTCTAAGTTCCATTGCTTCATCAATGGAGCTTACAGCAAGGTAATCTGCGCCGTTTTCTTCTAAGGTTTTTGCCACTTCCACGCTTCCGTGTCCGTAAGCATCGGCCTTTACAACGCCTAAGAACTTAACGTTACTTCCGATTTTTTCTCTTATTTTTTTGTAGTTATAAATTAAAGCGTCAAGGTCAATTTCAGACCAGGTTCTTCTAAGTGTAGATTCCATAATAAATACCACCTCAAAATTGAAAAAGTGTGCCGTATAAACGACACACTTAATTATACCACTATATTTTATTTTTTCTATTTAATTAAAGATTAAGCTCCATAATGCCACCCTCTTCTATAAAGCCTATCTTTTTAAGATATACCAAGCTTCCGGGAATATCCGCCATAAACTTACACTTCTTAAATCCGTTTTTCTTTAATTCTTCGTATAAGTATTTTCCCACACTAAAATCCCTGAATGCAGGCGTTGCATAGTCTAACTTAATTTCAAGTTCGTCTTCATTTTTCTTTTTACCAAGAAGCAGCCCCGCAAAGGTGTCTTCGCAAAAAATGATTCTTGCCAAGTCAAATTCGGCGCTTTCGTTTTTAAAGTTAGGAAAGAACTTTTCTATTTCCCCTTTGTGTTCGGTTAAAAAGAAAGAAACCAGCGGGTCACTTGCATTAACTTCCTTTGCATTATAAATCTTTTGATTTTTCTTGCTTAGGTGCTTCCACAAAAACACAATGTTTATAAGTGCAAGACACACGTTTAAAAGTACGGTTGGGTATACATTTACAAGCAAACCGTACACGATGGATACTAAGGATCCGATGGTGTTTATAACTCGTAATTTATAAACCGAGGACATAAAAAACGATAATACCACCAAGGCGGTTCCGACGTAACCGATTACCTCATACACTATTCTTGATTCTTCCATAAATACCTCTACTCTATTTTTATTATATATGTGATCACATCCGAAAAATTGGGATTAAAGTTTTCGGGATAGACCACCTGTCCAAGCTTTTGAAGCTCTGATTGATTAATTGCTTCATAGGTTTCCCTCTCCAAAGCTCCGACATAGATATACTCAATATTGTACTTATTTATAAGCTCTTTAACAAGGGTAATATCTTTTGATGTGTATATAGTTTCAATATCTTTTTTTCGCTCGATAATTTCTTTGTTTATATCAGCATTTGTAGCATTTATTTCCTGTTCGAATCCGCTCCATCCCAAAACTGTAGGAAGGCCCGTAAGTGAAGAAACCCTTGCATATTCAGAATAATCATCTCCCGAAGCTTCCAAGATTACAGGTTCCCCGGATATATTATTTAAAAGCCATTTTGTGGCAAAGAAATCCTTTGAAGAATTGCTTCTTACATAAACGGAAGCATCCAAGCCTTCGTAATGTCTAAAAGAGAACTCTTTACCCATGTATTTATAAAGCCTTAAAGGAAGGCAAAGCGCTCCCAAAATCGATAACACAAGCACCAAATACAAGGCATAATTAAACAGCTTTATCTTCTTTAAAACAATGACCCTGAAAAGGGAATAAGAAAAAACTATGGATAAAAGTATCTTTGATAGCATTAAGTGTGAAACAGGCCTTGCACTTTTAACACTTTCCACCCCAAAGAAAGCCGCCATAAAGAAAAGCACAAAGGAAAATCCGAAAACAATCGATACAAATCCATCGGATGATAACTTCTCTTTTTTTATGATTACTATTACAAGTAACGCTATCCCTGAAAGAAAGAAAAAAGAAACCGTAGTGACAAAATCTTTAATATCTACAATCGAAAGCACTTTCTTTAAAACAATAGGCGGTGTCTTATAGTTAATAATAAACATAAGGCTTACAATTCTTGAAATTAAGAATAAGAAAACTCCTTCAAGAATTGTCAAAACAAGCATTTTCTTTATGTCTTTGTGCCTGTACATATTTGCATAGCCTAAAAGCATGACAAACAAAATATATACAACGGATGAGTCTGCAGGGCTTGATAAGCCCATTATTCCAAGCAAGAACCCGGTAAGTATAATCCATGGGCTAAAGAGGGATTTTACAATGGCTTTTTCTCTGACTTCACACTCTTTTAAATAGGCATAAAGAATACCTAAAATCGTAAGCATGATAACTACGTTAATAAGGTTGTATCTTAAATCGCTTGCCACAAACAAGTGAGCCAGTGTTTCTTCAGACTCGGTCTTTATAAGAATGTTTTCATAAAAGGTTACAAGTACTCCTCCAAAGGTGCCAAAGAATAAAGGATACAACACCTTTTTGCTTCCGGTTTCTTTAATCTTGTCTAAATATCCGTATATAACATTAAACAAAAGAGAAAAGGTAAGCATACAGGTTAAAGACATCATCATGGAAATTCCGAGGCTTACGGCATAATCCGCTGATGTGTTTGTAAGCTTTGATATAAATCCTAAAAGATATAGTCCAAAGTAAGGAAAGTTAAGAGTCTTACCGCTTAGCCAGATATCATTTAAAGGAAAGCTCTCACTTCTTTCAAGGGACTTAAACAAAGAGTATGCCACCATATTGTTTTCTTTAATAAATGTAGCGCATGAAAATGTTTTAAGAAGTGTAAACAAAGAAAATACAAGCAAAAATGTTATTTCATAAAATGCAATAAGGCCTCTTTGCTTAAGGGTAAGAATGTACTTTTTTGAAGCAATCCCTTTATAGAAAGGAATAAAGCAAACAAGGCACATTGCCAAACACACTAAAATTGAGTTTCTTCTTGTAAAGGGCATGATTTTAAAAGAGGCAAGTAGCCACATGCAAAATCCTGCGCACACCACCCCTAAGACCTTCGAAAAGATCCATCCGAGACCTTTAAATTTTCTAAACACAATTTGAGAAATCGGCATGAATGCCATACCAAGTAAGGTAATTGCAATATACCAAGAAAAGAACGTCCTTATATCTGTCATATACTACTCCCGTAATCATACAATTCTTCCCTTCAATCTTATCTTTTAACTATTAACGCCCAACTTAAAAAAGTACTAAGTTTCCTTAGTACTTTTTTACTTGATTCATTAATTCGGTTAACATTTCAACATAGTTTTCATACCTAAGTTTGGAAATTTTCCCTTCTTTAACGGCATTAGTAACTTCGCATCCGGGTTCGTTTAAATGCTTACAATCGGAAAACTTGCACTTGTTTAAGTATGGTTCAAACTCATTGTAATAATACTTTAAGTTATCTTTATTTGCGCCGAATACTTCTAAAGATGTAAATCCCGGAGTATCCATTATGTAGGTTTTATCATTTATGCAAAGAAGCTCCGCGTGGCGGGTGGTGTTTTTGCCTCGCTCATTTTTAACGCTTAAAGAACCTGTTTCCATGTAGTCTTTATTGATAAGCTTGTTTATTAATGATGACTTTCCCACTCCGCTTGGGCCTGCCACAACGGAAGTTTTGTGACTTAAAATATCCCTTAACGCATCGATTCCGTAATCTTCCTTTGCGCTTACAAAAAGCATGGGGTATCCGGCATTTACATACGCTTCTCTTATTTCATCCGCATATTCTTTTGAAACAAGATCGTCTTTATTAAACACTATTATGCAAGGAACGTTTTCACTCTCCATATAGATTAAAAATCTATCAAGCAAATTAAAGTTAGGATCCGGGCTCTTAATTGCAAAGATGATAAGAGCCTGGTCCACATTGGCACATGCGGGCCTTATCATCTCGCTTTTTCTTTCTAAAATCTTAGTGACGTTTCCAAGTTTCTTTTCTTCATCTATGATGTCAATTTCCACATCATCTCCAACAAGAGGCTTCTTTCCAAGATTTCTAAAAGAACCTTTGGCTTTACACTCAAAGGTTCCTTTCTTGTCAATATTTACATAGTAAAATCCTGCAATACCTTTAATTATTTTTCCTTGCATGCTTTCCTATTCTTATTTCTGTAATTCAAAGTTAATCTCTCTCTTAATGGTGCGATCTTCCGTCTTACCCTTCTCGGTAACCGTATCATTTCCGGAAGCATCTTTTTCAACCTTATCAGGTGTTGTGACCTTATATGAAAGAGTAATTGTACCGCTGTTGTATCCGCTGATGTTTGATATGTTTAAAGCAACAGGGAAGGATGTTGTCTCTGTAGAGAAATACTCCTTGTTATCTGCGGTTGTAAGAGTAATTTTAACCTTTGTGCCGCTTTCAAAATCGGGATCTTCCGCTGTTGAAGGAGCATTGACACTTGTGTTGCACTTATATAAAACAAGCGCTTCGGGTTCTTTACCCTTACTTACCTGAATATCAATAACAGTTCCCTTGGGAACGCTGCTTCCGGGATCTATGCTCTGATAGCAAATGAAGCCTTCCGCATAAACGTTATTAAACACGGGAGCGTTTGAACGTACTTCCAAACCTGCTTCAGTAAGCTCAATAACAGCATCTTCGCTTTCCTTACCAAGAACACTGGGAACGTCAATTAAATCTTTACCCACACCAAGGCTTACCGTAATTTCAACCTTTGAATTAAGAGGAGCCTTCATATCTCCTTCGGGAGACTGTGAAATAATATTTCCTTCAGGCACATTTTCCGAATAATCCTGACGGATATCTACCTCAAGACCCGCTTTAACAATTAATTCTTTTGCTTCCTGTAAAGGCTTTCCCGAAACATCGGGCACAACAACACTGCTTCCACCTGAACTTACGGTTAAATTGATTGTGGATCCCACATCAACCTTAAGGCCTTCTTTTACGGTTGCATCACATACGATACCCTGCTCGTATTTATCTGATTCCTGCCAGATTACCTTTGACTTTAATCCAACAGCCTCTAAGAGTTCTTTTGCCTTTTCATAGTCTTTACCAACTACCGCAGGCATCACAACCTGCTCGGGCTTTTCTATTGATACGTGAGTTTCAGAACCCACTTTATTATTCTTACTAAGCTTAAATAAGCCGATTCCTTTACCGATTAAGAAAATAGCTATAACGCAGATAATCACACCGATTACAATGGCAAGAATGGTGGTCGCTTTTTCCATCTTGGGATCGTATTCGTCTTCTTCGGCATTGGGATTTACTCTGGGAAGTTCCCCCGTAAGCTCATCCTCATTAAATCTGGCTTTTTTGATGGTCTCCATTTCACCTGCGGTAACCGCACGTGTTTCGCCAAGCTCATCGATTTCTTTTATCTTTACAAAGTCTTCGTCGGGAGTGACAAAGGACTGCTTTAAGTCTTCAATCAATTCGCCCATTGAAGAATATCTTCTGTCGGGGCTTTTTTGAGTACACTTTAAAACAATCTGCTCAACGCTTACGGGAATATCGTCTACATATTCTCTGGGCGAAGGCATTTCTTCCTGAATCTGCTTAATTGCAATGGCAACGGTTGTATCTCCGTTAAAGGGAACACGGCCTGTAAGCATTTCAAAAAGTGTGATACCAAGTGAATAGATATCACTCTTTTCATCAGAGTATCCGCCTCTTGCCTGTTCGGGAGATGTGTAGTGAACAGAGCCCATAACGTTTGAAGTAATAGTGTTGCTGGTGGCAGCCTTTGCGATACCAAAGTCTGTAACCTTAACCTTTCCTTCTTTTGAAATAATAACGTTTTGAGGCTTAATGTCTCTGTGTATTATATGATTGTTGTGAGCGGCTTCAATACCCATTGCAATCTGAATGGCCACCGTTACAGCCTCTTTAACAGACAATCTTGCTTTCTTTTCTATGTACTTTTTTAAAGTAATTCCTTCTACAAGTTCCATTACGATGTAGTAGATACCGTTTTCTTCTCCTACATCATACACATTTACAATGTTTGGATGCATAAGGCCCGCAGCCGCCTGGGCTTCTACCTTAAACTTTGATACGAAATTTGCGTTTTCCGCAAATTCCTGTTTAAGCACCTTAACCGCAACCAATCTGTTTAATTTATGACATTTTGCTTTGTAGACGTCAGACATTCCGCCGGTCCCGATTTTCTCAAGGATCTCGTATCTGTCGCCTATCATCATTCCGATTTTAACCATTTGAATCCTCTTAAATAAATATGTTTAGAATCAATCCGCGAAGGGATCTATCAAGATAACGGAGACATTATCTTTTCCTCCGTTATCGTTCGCCGTTCTTACCAAGTTAAGCCCCGCTTCTTCAAGGCTCTTGCTTTCTTTAATGATTTTAAAGATGTCATCATCTTCAATCATATTGGTAAGACCGTCCGAACACATAAGTACTTTTTGGCCTTTCTTTAGTTTAACCGTAAAGAAATCCGGCTCGATTTCATCATCCGCACCGATGGCTCTGGTGATTATATTCTTTTGCGGATGATTCCTTGCACTTTGTCGGTCCAAACTTCCAACCTTTATCATCTCTTCAACATAAGAGTGATCGTTGGTAATCTGCCTTAGCTCATCACTTATCACATAGAGGCGCGAATCGCCTACATTGGCAACCTGCAACACTAAGTCAACTATGGTGGCCATGACCATGGTGGTGCCCATGCTGTCAAGCTCCACGGTTTCTTTAGCTTTTCTTCGAATTTCAGTGTTTGCTATCTCAATTGCTGTTTCAAATATCTTTCTGGGATTGTCTTCATGACAGTTTAAAACCACTGCCTTTGCGACTTCGGCAGAATAAGCCGATGCAAAATCTCCTCCGTTATAGCCTCCCATTCCGTCGGCAAGCAAGAAAAGATTCGGCAGGTTTCCCATGGGTGTTTCGCTTGTAAACACTAAATCCTGATTCGATGTTCGCTTTTTTCCTATATCAGTTATAGAAAAGGATTTTAGCACCCTGACCTCCTAATGTGATTCATCCATTACTTTCTTTCGAAGCTGGCCGCAAGCTCCATCGATGTCGCGACCCATTTCCCTTCTAATAGTAACATTTATGCCGTTTTTTTCAAGTTTATTTTTAAATGCAAGAACTCCCTCATGGGCTGTTTCCTTGAAATTTCGCTCTTTTATGGGGTTAACCGGAATAAGGTTTACGTGTGCCCCCACTTTACGCGCAAGCTTAATCATTCCCTTGGCATCTTCATCCGTATCGTTAACGTCTCTTACAAGAGCATACTCAAAAGAGATTCTTCTTCCCGTTGTGTCAAAGAAATACTTACAAGCATCCATAAGCTCGTCTATTGTGTATTTATTTGCAATCGGCATAAGCTCTTTTCTTTTTTCATCCGTTACGGCATGTAAGGACAAAGCCAATGTAATCTGAAGCTTTTCATCCGCAAGACGCTTCATGTTTTCGATAATTCCGCAGGTTGATACCGTAATGTTTCTTTGGCTTATGTTTAAGCCTTTATCACTTGATAGTAACCTTATAAACTTAAGCAAATTATCGTAATTGTCCATGGGCTCTCCTGTTCCCATAACAACTACGTTTGATACTCTCTCTTCTGTATCTTTTTGAATTTGATATATTTGATCGAGCATTTCGGAAGGCTCCAAGCATCTTGTAAGGCCGTCCAACGTTGAAGCGCAGAACTTACATCCCATTCTGCAGCCTACCTGAGATGAAATGCATACGCTGTTTCCGTGATGATACTTCATCCATACACTTTCTACGTAGTTTCC
The DNA here is from genome assembly GCA_024680435.1 of Lachnospiraceae bacterium. Lineage (GTDB taxonomy): Bacteria > Bacillota > Clostridia > Lachnospirales > Lachnospiraceae > UBA1258. The sequence goes on along the minus strand of JAILCK010000256.1, from coordinate 4,020 downwards.
GTCCGAAAGTTTAAACAAATACTTCTTTGTGCCGTCTATCTTTGATGTCTGGATTAATTCAGGCTCCAAAGCCGTAATATAAAACTTTTCAGAAAGCTTTTCCTTTAAATCCTTTGATAAATTGGACATATCATCAAAGCTTGTAACCAGCTTAACGTGAAGCCAGTCATAAATCTGCTTAGCCCTGAATTTAGGAAGTCCCGCATCCACTATTAAGTTTTCAAGCTCATTAAAGTCAAGTGACTTAATGTCCGTTTTATCCATTTTTACTCCGCACGCTTTACAAATCTTGCTATAAAGAAACCGTCTGTGTTATCAATATGCGGAAGCAAAGAAACCGCATAATCACATTTTCTTTCTACCTTAAATAGATTCGGCACAAAAGGTTTTAAGGAATCACCTTTAAACGGCAGGTTTTCTTCAATAAACTTAACCATCTTTTCATTTTCCGCTTTATGGATGGTGCAGGTTGAATAGATAAGTACACCGCCCGGTTTAACGTATTTTGATACGTTTAATACTATTTTCTTTTGAAGGTCGCAAATCTCTTTCATGCCTTCATTTGAAATGTTGTATTTAATGTCGCTCTTCCTTGCAAATACACCAAGTCCGGAGCAAGGAACGTCTGCAATCAAAATATCCGCCTTTTCAAACAGGCTTTCATCAAACTTTGTTGCATCTGATACCTTCACTTCCACGTTTTTAAGGTTAAGTCTTTCTACGTTTTCACTTATCAAAGAAACCTTTAAATCGGAAACGTCCATGCTTAAGACATGGCCATTATTATTCATTAATGACGCCACAAAGCAGGTCTTTCCGCCTGGGGCTGCACAGGTATCAAAAACCGTTAAATCAGAATTTTTATTAACGCCTGTAGCCAATGCGCAAAGCTGGGAACTTTCATCCTGCACCATAAGCTTTCCCTCTAAAAAGCCGGGCACACTATCCATTCCCTCTATATTTTTAAGTAAGTAAGAATTATTTACGTACTCACTTTCTTTATACTCAATGTTTTTATCACGCCACTCTTTAAGCAAAGCTTCTTTTGATTCTTCATCCACTATATGAACGCAGGTAGCTTTAATTGTATCCATTGCCTTAAGAAGGCTTTCGGCATCCTTTGTTTCTTTCTTAAAAAGATCCACTATCCACTCGGGGCAAGAATAGGTAACGGAAATTCTCTTTGTGTTTTCTTTAATACCTGAAAAGTCTAATGCCCTATCTTTATCATTGCATAAAGATCTTAATACTCCATTTATAAAAGGGACAAATTCTTTAAAGCTTCTCTTTTTACATAAATTTGCAGCTTCATTTAAAACCGCCGAATCAGGCACCTTATCAAGAAAAAGAATCTGGTATGCACTCATTCTTAAAATGGCCCTTACAACGGGCTTACACTTTTCAACAGGTTTCTTTGAATATTTATTTAATACATAATCAAGGGTAATGCTTTTGGATAAGGTTCCTTCCGTGACACGTTTAAAAAAAGCCTTGTCTCTTCCATCGAGATAGTCGTATTTATTTAAAACATCCCGAATCAGCAAATGGCTTTTTTTATCCTGCGTATCAATTGTAAGAAGAGTATCCAAAATGATTTCTCTTATGTTTTCACTCATATACCAAGGACATCTCCGCTTTGTAAATGAAGGCCTCTTGCAAAGTCCATGGCGGGCATGCGCTTTTTACCTTCAATCTGCACTTCCAAAAGTTCCAAATATCCGTCTTTTGCCTTTACATAAAGGTTTTTCTTTGTAACAAAAACAGTTCCGGGCTTTGCGTCTTTACTTGCGCCTTCTACTTCATAAACCGCCTTTGCCTTAAATACCTTTAATGACTTTGAATTATAGCCTGTATAGGCTGTGGGCCAATTTAAAAATCCCCTTACCTTACAATCAAGGCTCCTTGCTGTATCATTAAAATTAAGTCTTCCGTCTTCCTTTGTAAGCATAGGTGCATAAGAAGAAAGGGAATTATCCTGAGGAGTCTTAACCAAAGTGCCTTCTTCAATCTGCTTTAACACTATAGATAAAGCCTTGCTTCCTTCTACAGCCATTTTTTCGTATATTGTATCTTCGTTATCTTCATCGGTAATTGGAAACTCTGCCTTTAAAAGCATATCTCCCGTATCTATTCCTTTATCCATTTGCATAATGGTGACACCTGTCTTTTCTTCACCGTCGGCAATGGCTCTTTGTATGGGAGACGCACCTCTGTACTTAGGGAGTAAAGATCCGTGAACATTAATGCATCCGTACTTTGGAATATCAAGGATTTCCTGTGAAATAATCTGTCCGTAGGCCGCAACCACATATACATCTGCAGGGATTTCCTTTAATTCTTTAACGGATTCTTCGGCCTTAATCTTAATGGGCTGATAAACCTTTAAGCCTTTAGATAAAGCATATTCCTTTACAGGAGATGCTATGAGCTCTTTGCTTCTTTTTTGAGGCTTATCGGGTTGAGTGTAAACAGCGGTTATTTCATGGCCTTCCTCATATAAGGATTTAAGTATTTCTTTTGAAAAAGTGGGTGTCCCCATAAAAACTATTTTCATTCTTCCGTTTCTTCTTCCTGTCTTAACTGTGAATTGTCAACAAGATCTCCGATTACCTGTTCAACATACATGTGTCCGTCTAAGTGATCGCACTCATGGCAAATCGCCCTTGCCAAAAGCTCTGTTCCTTCAAGCTCGTAAGGCTGCATGTGCTCATCAAGAGCCTTAACCTTTACGTAATTGGGACGCTTAACAAGTCCGCTCTTTCCGGGAACGCTTAAACATCCTTCATATCCTTCCTGCTCTCCGGAAGTTTCTAAAATAACGGGATTAATAAGAACATGAAGATCTTCACCTGTTGTGTCGATTACAACAATTCTTTTTAACACTCCCACCTGACATGCCGCAAGGCCTACGCCGTCTGCCGCATACATTGTTTCTATCATATCATCGATTAAAAACTTGGTTCTTGGGGTAATCTCGGTAACTTCTTTACAAACCTTTGTAAGAATGGGATCGCCCAACTCTCTGATTTTTCTAAGTGCCATAATGCCCTCCTGTGACTTTACAACCCATTTTGCGGGTCAAAATCAAAATAAACGTTTTCTTTTGACTGTGGTCTGTTACTTAAATATGTTTCCAGGCAGTCTTTGAGCTTTACAAGCATATCATAATCTTTCGCCTTCATATAGAATCCGTACCTGTACACATCGTTTATCTTAGAAATGGACGCCGGTGCGGGACCGATTACAAGGATATTGTAGCTTTTCCTTATAAGCTCAGCCATATCTTTTGATAAAGATTTACAGCCGTCTTCACTTGCTCCTGTGATTAAAACAGAAAGCATATGAGCAGAAGGCGGATAATCCATTAACTCTCTGTATCCTATTTCTTCGTTATAAAAGCCTACATAATCCTGATTAAGGGAGTGCTCGATTGCATAGTGATCCGGCTTATAAGTCTGAATCACAACCGTTCCCGGCTTATCGCCTCTTCCCGCTCTTCCCGCAGCCTGCGTCAAAAGCTGGAAGGTTTTTTCGGGAGCCCTGTAATCAGGCGCAAACAAAGACAAATCGGCAGCCAATACGCCTACCAAAGTAACGTTTTTAAAGTCATGTCCCTTTACTATCATTTGGGTGCCGATCAAAATATCAGCTTCTTTATCAAGAAACCTCGAAAGAATGTCTTCATAGCTTTCTTTCTTCTTGGTGGTATCGGCATCCATTCTTAAAGTTCTGCAGGTTGGAAACATCTTTTTAACGCTTTCTTCTACCTGTTCCGTGCCCGCTCTGAAGCCTAAAATGTATTTTGAATTACACTTTGGGCAATTAGTATATGCATCCTGTGTATATCCGCAATAATGACACACCATTTTGCCGTTTTTGTGTAAGGACAAAGAAACGTCACAATGCGGACATTTTACTACAAAGCCGCAGGCTCTGCAAGACACAAAGCCGGCCATACCTCTTCTGTTTAAAAAAAGCATTATCTGCTCATTTTTAGAAAGTCTGTCTTCAATAAGTTCC
>JAILCK010000130.1 GCA_024680435.1 Lachnospiraceae bacterium | reverse complement strand
AATTCGTTGAAATAGTGCCTTGCCTGAAGCATTCCCACTAGCCTGTTATCGCTCTTTCTTACACAAAGAAACTGTGTTGCAACAACCATCTTTTCAGGAAGGGTATCTTTGCTTAAATAGCTTTGCGCTATTTTATAATACTCTTCCTCACTTTCCGCCCTTCTTAAAGGCCCCGTACCGTCCATCGAATCGCCGTTTTCAAGGAATTCTTTCTTGTATTCCCATATTTGCGGCAAATACTCGGGGGTAAGCTTAATTAACATTAAGTCTTCATTTTCCCAAAAACTCTTTTTCATATTGCCTCTCCTTATATTAAAAAAGCCGCTTATCCAAAGAAGATAAGCGGCTTAATTAGCTTTAATGTACTTTGCTTAGTCTTTACTCTTCTTTGAGTCGAATTTTTTTGTATGCAAAATTAAAACCCTGCACCTTAGAAAGCTGCACAGTTGTAAAAATCACATGCTGTTTTTCGACTTCAAAAAATCTCATGAGTAAAATCCTTTCTCCAAAATATTGTTATTAAATTACTACGATTAAAATAATCTGTCAATAAAAAGATTCAAATTTTTTAAATTATCACACAGTTTTCTTTTTGCCTGCATTTCCGATAATGACAGTCATAACGATTAAAACTGCAGGAAAAATAAGGCCTACGCCCATTCCGGCTCTTATGTTATCGCCCGCATTTTGAGCCACTCTTCCTACAATCGCAGGCCCAATGCTTCCTCCCAAATCTCCCGCCATTGCCAAAAGGGCAAACATAGCTGTTCCGCCCAAGGGAAACTTCTTAGAAGATATGCTTATGGTTCCGGGCCACATGATTCCTACAGAGAATCCGCAGATAATGCAGCCTATAAGCCCAATAATGGGGTTTCCTGATAAAGAAGCAAGAAGATATGCAATAACACACAAGGCTCCGGAGCCTATCATAAAGCCTGTCAGCTTAATCTTTTCTCCGTATTTTCCGTAAATCGCTCTGCTTATTCCCATAGTGATTGCAAACATGCAAGGGCCTGCCAAATCTCCTGCCGCTTTAGAAAGCTTAAGAGCTGCCTCTGCGTAAGCTGAAGCCCACTGCGCCATTGATATTTCCGACGCCCCTGCGCATATCATTAAAATAATTGCCACTATGAATAAAGGCGTCTTTATAAGCTTCCTTATTCCCATTCCCGCGCCTTCATCCACAATCGGAACAATGGGGCAGGTTGCAAAGTTATAGATATTAACTGCAGGCACAAGCGCCCACAAAACCGCAAGCCATTTCCAACTGTCCATTCCAAAAAGGGCAAAGAAAGCGGTAGAAATCAGTATTGTTCCTACAGAGCCCCAGCAATAAAAGGAATGAAGCAAGCTCATAGTGGCTTCTTTGTTTTCAAAGGGACACGCCTCAATTATGGGGCTGCACAGCACTTCGATAAGTCCACTACCTATTGCATAAATCACTACGCTTACTAAAATTCCCGCAAAGTGGTTTGTAAAAAGCTCCGGCAAAACCGCTAATCCCATTAGGCCTACCGCAGAACAGATTTCAGACACCACAATCGAAATCCTGTATCCGATTCTGTCCACAAATTTTGCGCAGAACAAATCAACTAAAAGCTGTGTAAAAAAGAAGGTCGTGGAAATAAGAGCGATATTTCCAAGGGAAATGCTGTAATCATTATGAAATTTCATAAACAAAAGCGGCGCAAAATTGGCCATTATGGCCTGCGTCACAAATCCAAGGTAACAAGCAATTTTTGTTCTTCTAAAGTTTTCTTTTTTCATAGTATTACTTTCCGGTTTCTTTTAAATCGATCTTATATCTTTCAAGCTCTATACCGTCGCTTTCCAAGAAAACAGTTTCAATATATTCTCCACCGTTTGCAAGTATCACGCGTCTGCTACCTTCATTTTCGGGCATACAGCTGACATTTATTGTATCAAATCCGAATGATAATAAATAGTCTTTTGCCTTTGCAAGCATTCTTGTAGCATACCCTTTTCTTCGCTCCGAAGGGCGTACCGAATATCCCACATGGCCTGTGTAATTCTTCATTCTTTCGGAAAGCACGTTGTGAACCTGCATACATCCGACCATCTTTCCATCAGACTCTCTTATGCAAAGAATAACTGTGCCCCATGCTCCATGAGCGTCGGCTTCTCTTGAGGGATTTGCCCAACCGATACAATAGTCTACATACTCATTTATGTCAGGCATTCGCTTAAGTGAAAAGCAACCGTCAAAGCCTGAATTAGCATCAAGCATTTCCTGCCTGTATGCAGCTATTTCATCCGCATAATTCATGGTTGCTTCGCAAAAAAGAAGCCTTTCTTCCTCCTTGGATTCTTCCTCTCCCGCCACATATTCAAGGGTAAACTTTTCACATATGACTAAGGAATCTTCGGCAAAGGGAATTCCGCTTTCTTCTGAGCATTCAATAAAGAATTCCTCATGAACCTTTCTCCAATGAGCTAAAGAACGGTCACCTTCCCCTTCCGCATATGCGTGAAAGGGAGGCACTTCCTTAAAGGGACGGATGTAAACATCATAATCTTTTATGACACAGACCGCCTCATCTTTACCATTTAGAATGACGCTGTAATCCCCGACCTTTGGTATTTCATCAAGGGCATCCTCGCTCACATAATCATCGTAAGCACTGGCTGTTCCAAACTTGATTCCTTTTATTACAAGGCTTGATAATTCATCTGCCGTTTCGGCATCATTGCCAAATCCCCATGCTTCATAGGGCGTATTAATATCTACGTTTTTCTTTTTACAAAACTCTTCCCATAATTTTTCTGCATTCATACTGTACATTCTCCTTTTTAGTAAAAAATTTTAGTCCCACGCACTTTTCCTGTTACTTTTCTTCATGGCTTTAGCCCACTTTGAAATCTCTTTTTTCTTTGCGTAGTTTTTGGTGTTTTCTTTTCCTAAGTTTTTAAAAAGTTCATACCTTTCTTTAGATAATTCTCCGCTTTTTATGGCTGCTTTTATGGCGCATCCGGGCTCTGTCTCGTGCCTGCAGTTACTGAATTTGCACCTGCATTCAAGCTCTATGATGTCTGAAAATGTTTCATCAATTCCGGCTTGCACATTTGCCATTCCGATTTCACGCATACCGGGAGTATCAATTATACTTACGCCGTTTTTAAGTTTAATCAGCTTTCTGTGAGTGGTGGTGTGTCGGCCTTCGCCATCGTCTTCTCTGATTTCTGAAGTCTTCATGACTTCTTCACCACAAAGGGCATTTATAAGCGTAGATTTTCCTGCGCCGGAAGACCCCATTAGGCATATGGTAGCGCCTTCCTTCATATATTCGCTAAGTTCTTCAAGACCTATACCTAAAAGCGCCGATATAGCATGCACGCGCACTTTCTCTGAGATAGTCTCTACCTCTCTTACGTATCTTCCCACATTGTTACAAAGATCCGATTTTGTGAGGACCACAACAGGTGTCGCACCGCCTTGCATGGCAACGCTTACATATCTTGCAATTCGATTAAAGCTATAGTCTTCATTTAAAGACGTAACTATAAAGCAGTAATCCACATTTGCAACCATGTACTGCATTACTCCGGTTTTTGATTGATCCGGCCTTTGCAAAAAGCTCTTTCTTTCGCAAACCGAAAGAATCATGGACTCTCCCTGCGTATTTTTAATAAAATTCACATAGTCGCCTACAACAGGCAATTTGTCCGCATCAATCTCATAAAAGCTACCCTTCAACTTTGCAGGGTATTCCTCTCCTTCAAAGCTTACGGTAAAACTGTTTTTTCTAACTTCCGTTATTCTTCCTAAATTTGTAATATTCAATTCTTTGTCTCCTTATTTGTTCGTTTAATAATAGCTTTTCCTGTATGGAGACCTTTAGAATGGAATATTTAAAAAAAGGTAAAAGAAAACCGTGACAAATATGCCACGGTCTAAAATCAATAATATTATCTAAAAAGAATTTATCTTAAAGAAACCGAGGTCACCATACAATATTCATTTACAATCTCTCTTTTTTCTACACGCATTTATGATTACCTCTCTTTCTTTTATATTTTTGTCACATGAAAAAGTTACCAAATTTAAAGCAATACGTCAATACATTAAATTATTTCTAATGTATCGGGTTCAACATGACACTTAAAAAATAAGATCTCCACGCCCGCATCTTTTGCTTCTTTTAAAGCAACTCCAAATTCAGGATGTGTGTCAACATTTGGCCTTACTTCATCTACGCCCTCCATCTGAATCACAAAGGCAAGACTTGCGTTTATTCCTGACTTTGCTGCCTTTGCAAGTTCTCTTAAGTGCTTAACTCCTCTTTCTGTTGGAGCATCGGGAAAATACCCCATCCCGTCGATTTCAAGAGTGCAGCCTTTAACTTCCATTAGGTGTTTTTCATTTTCTTTTTCCATATAGAAGTCTATTCTTGAATCCCCGTATGTATACTCAGGAATCACTTTGTCATAGCCTTGTTTACTAAGC
>JAILCK010000103.1 GCA_024680435.1 Lachnospiraceae bacterium | reverse complement strand
ATTGAGTTAAAGTGAGCGTCCACACACTGCTTTATTAAGTTGTAAGTTCTTTCTTTGTTGATTCTTGGAAGAATGTTATCTTCAGGGATGTAGTCTGCTCCCATGGCAAAAAACTTAACGTTATTCACCTTTTGCGCAAATTCAGAACCGTATTTATCTTTGGCGGTGCTTACTTCCATTTTTCTAAGGCCGATTCGCTTGTTCCATTCATCCAAACAGTTTCCTTTTTCATCTACAAGTAAAACGTCTACGGTATATAAAGGCTGGTCTCCCAAACCGTTTGGCCACCAAAGCTTAGGGTTTTCGATGGACAAAGAAACCTTTTCGGTTTCTTCAAACTTAAATTTAATGTTGGCCTTTTCGTATAGTTTCTTTCCGTCGGGGTCTAGAATTTTAACCCAAGCAATGGGTGTGTAATTGTCATATTCGTTTGATTTTTTGTTTTCTGCCTTTATGTTTATATCAAGAGTAACTTTACTTAGGTCAGAGTTAAACTTTTGCCTTACATAAACGCTATCAAGCTTAGCCTTTTTAACGGCCAAAACTTCCATTTCTCTCCATATTCCCGCATCAGGAAGTCTCGGGCCCCAGTCCCAGCCAAACATGTAATGGCCTTTTCTTATTTTGGGAAAGCCCATCATTGCATCCTCGGAACCTAAAATTGCAGGGTCTTTTTCAAACTGCTCGGCAATATATTCAACCGGAGAGTGAAAGGTGAGCATGATTTCATTATTAGCTTCTTTTAAATAATCTTTAACGTTAAAGTCCCAGATTCTGTGCATGTTATTGGTGCTTGCCAGTTTCTTTTTGTTAAGCACTATATCTGCTAAGGTATCAAGGCCGTTAAATCTTAAAAGCACTTCGTCGCTGTCCTTAACTTCATCCATGTCTACGTTAAATGATCCGGTATAGACAAAGTCATTTTTCATAAGTTCAAGCGCCACATCTTCATTGTCTCTGTAGTAAGGGTCTTCTAAGCGACCTGCATTTATTAAATCGTTATATACAGATCCGGGAACAGTGGCTTTATAAGCCTTTGTTTCTCCCGCTATTCTCATTTCCCATGTTTGATTTTTATCGATTCTCTTCATCTTTGTCCCTCAACCTTAAAGTTTTTCTTCGATTTCTTTTTTAGTGGGAAGTGCCGGTATTCCGCCCGGTCTTTGCACGCAAAGACCCCCTGATACTGTTCCGTACTTTGCAGCCTTACTAAGCTTTTCCATGGTGATGTCTTCAGGTTTCTTTATGCCCTGGCTTAGTAAACTTGACAAAAAGCCTCCCCAGAAGGCATCTCCCGCGCCTGTTGTATCCACTACTTTTTCTACCTTCATTGAAGGTATGTCTTCTTTTTTACCCTCAAAGTAGATTCTTGCGCCGCTTCCTCCCATGGTAAGCACTAAGACAGTCACTTTGTTTTCTTTCATGAAGGCTTCGATGTTTTCTTCCCCACCTACAAAAGGAAGCTCTTCTTCTGAAATTTTCATTAAGTCAGCAAGGGGATAAATCTTTTCAGATTCCCTTTTACAATCCTCAAAGCTCCAGATTTTGTCTCTGTAATTTATGTCAAAGCTTACAAGTTTTCCCGCTTTTTTTGCTTTCTTTAAGACTTTAAGTACTGCGTCTTTCGAAGGAGCGCCTGACTGGCTCACGCTTCCTGCGTGAACTAAGTCCCATTCGTCTATGTTTACTTTGTCTGCATCTTCTTCGTTTAATAAAAGATCGGCTCCGGGTTTTCTTGCAAAGGTAAAGGATCGGTCTCCGGATTCATCCAATGTTACGAAAGCTAGAGTGGTGGTGGCTTCATCCGTAAGGTTTGGAATCAACGCCTTAACATTATCATTTTCCAAAGTCTTCATTAAAAGCTTTCCAAAATCATCGTTTCCCATTTTACCAAGGAATCCTGCTTCGATGCCGTTTCTTGCAGCACTTATTGCTACATTTGCAGGCGCTCCGCCGGGATTTGCGGTATAGGTTCTTTGCATACCGGAAACCGGGGTAAAATCTATTAACATTTCTCCGACACATAAAATTTTCATGCTCGTTTCCCTCTTTATAATCAGTCTTTTAAAACTCTTTTATTATAACATAAAAGACCGCCGGATTTTTATCCGACGGCCTTAAAATACTGATTATTATTTATGCTTCTTTCTTCTCCGCTGCCTTTCCTGACTTAGGAACCATGAAGCAGCTGATAAGTAATGCGATTACGTAAAGCGCGCATGTAACGTAGAGAACTGTCTGATAACCAATGGGGTTAACAGCTTCATCGGGAGTACCGAAGTGCTTAACGATGAATGTAGCCATCTGGTTACCTGTAAGACCTGCGAAAGCCCATGCTGATAAGCACATACCGTGCACTGCAGAAATCTTTTCCATTCCGAAGTGGTCGGAAAGAAGTGTAGGTACGTTTGAGAATCCTCCGCCGTATCCTGCGTTAACCATGATAAGAAGGCCTACGCAGATGATAGCAAGAATGCTTACGTTAGCACCGTTTTCGATACCTCTTGTAAAGATAACGCATGCAGTAAATGCAATTGAAAGAACAAAGATAAGCTTGTAGATTGTGTTACGATCCTTAAGCTTGTCAGCCCATGCAGAGAAGCCTAAACGACCGCCCGCATTTGCAATAGCTGTAACTGTACCAAGAACTGCTGCAATACCTGCAAATCCAACGGCATTGAAGATCTGCTTTTCCTGAGAGATAAGTGCAAGACCGCAGGTAATGTTGATGTAGAACATAAGCCAGATACCGATAAAGGTCTTCTGTGAGAAAGCGTACTTAAAGTTTGAAGCAAGAGTAGCAAAGAACTCTTTGATACCGCCCTTAGCGTGCTGTTCAACCCAGTCTGCAGGCTTTCTTAAAAGAAGGTGGCCGATGAACATCATAACAAAGTAAACACCGCCCATGATAAAGAACATGGGAGCGGGATTATTGTCAAACTTGTCAAGGATAAACTGCATTACAGGTGTT
>JAILCK010000097.1 GCA_024680435.1 Lachnospiraceae bacterium | reverse complement strand
ATTGCTTCAAACTTATACACTCTTGCGGCTCCGCCCCAGTCACCTATGTATTTAGTGTAAATTCTTACGGCGTCTGACATTTTAAGGCCGCCAAAAAGCATAAGCTTTCCTGCAATCATCCAGCTTTTAAGAGGAAGGTTTCCCATTCCCACTTCGGCTGTTTTATTCATTAATGCTTTTAAATCCCTCTTTACCCAAGGCTTGTAATCTTCGCCTTCTTCTATTGCGGTTCCGATATAATCGTCTATCTTAATGGGGCCGTGTGAAAGATGGGTGTAAGAAGAATCCCAAGGGAAATACTCCTTTAAAAGCTTATCGTTTTTATACATCTTTATGCTGTCGGCGTTTGAGAATATATAAGTATCTCCTCTGTTTGAAGCAGGATGCTCCCCTATGTCCATAGCGCTTGATACTTCCAAAAACACATCTTTTCCTGTGGTTTCATCGGAATATACGTATGAAGCAAGCTTTCTGTTTCTAAACATGTCCATCACGCCGTGATAGCAAATCCTATCGCCGGAGCCAAAATCTTTATGAGTGTTGTAATCAAACATACACCAGCCAAAAGAACCCGCTATGTCTTCCTCTTTTGCTATGGCATCAAGGATATTTGCATGCCTTACCGCCAGTTCTCTTCTTTGGCCTTCGTTATCAAAGGTCTTTGTGGGGTACATATGTCCACAATACTCTGAAATAAGATAAGGTTTATTTACATCACTTGTAACGTTTTTCTTTTGATCGCACCCCCTGTTGTTTCCTTCATGCACAAACTCATTATAGGTATAAACATCTTCAAAAAGGTGACTCTTCTTTATAAATCTTACGCCTCCCGTAGGACGGGTAAAATCGTATCTGTGAGCTATTTCATTGGTCTTTTTGTAAAGCTCATCGTCATCCTGAGACTCGTTTATTCTTACTCCCCAAAGGATGATGGAAGGATGGTTTCTATATTCTCTTACCATATCCTTAGTGTTTTCTATGGCGAGTTTCTTCCAGTCTTCATTACCGATATGCTGCCATCCGGGAATTTCCATAAACACCAACAGTCCAAGCTCATCGCACCTTTTTATAAAGTCATGTGACTGAGGATAATGAGAAGTTCTTACAGCGTTAAGGCCAAGCTCTTTTTTAAGGATGTCCGCATCATACTTTTGCATGGAAGCAGGCATCGCATACCCTACATAAGGGTAGCTTTGATGGCGATTTAAGCCCCTTATCTTTATCTTTTTATCGTTAAGGTAATATCCGTCTACTCTAAATTCAGACTTTCTAAAGCCGTGGGTTTCTGTAAATGAATCTAAAAGCTTATCCTTGGTATCATAGATTTCCGTCACCACTTCATAAAGCTTAGGCGATTCTATGTCCCAAAATTTAACCTTTCCCACATCCTCTCTAAACTCAACAAGCTGTGAATCCAAGCCGCCGTTTCCGTTTACTTCGTGAGAATAGGTCTTTCCGTTAACCTTTTGCTTTATTACTAAAGGCTTTCTTAAAGGATTCATGATGCGGATATGGCTGCAAAGAAAGGTGGTTGAATCTTTTATATCGCTGTAAAGAAAAAGCCTTTCTATATAAGTCTTTTCACTCACCTCGATATATACGTCTCTGTATATTCCTCCGTAAGTCATGTAATCTATCACAAAACCGAAAGGAGGCTGATTAAGAGTCTCTCTTGAATCAACCTTAACAGCTATATCAACTGAATCTTTTCCCTCGATATCATCTGAAATATCAATTGTGAAGGCGGTATATCCGCATTTGTGAACGGTTCTTTCTTTAGAGTTAATATAAACTGTGGCTTCATGTGCCACGCCTTCAAAGGTTAAGCGAACCGACTTTCCCTGCCAGCTTTTAGGAATTGAAATACGCTTTTTATACCCGCTTACCATCTGATAAACGGATTCATCAAAGTAATTAAAGGGAGTTTCTTTTACCGTATGAGGGATCGACACTTTTAAAGCATCCTTCACGTCTTCCGATAAAAACTTGCTCGTAAATTTTTCTGCAAAAACCCAATCGTTATTAATATAAATGCGGTTGGACATCGGTCTCCCCCTTTACTTAATCATTATGCCGTCAACAATAATATCAACTATCTCTCTTAAAGCGTCTTTATACTCAATGCTGTTTTTAACAAGCAAGTCCTGTTCAAAGAAACGCTCCAAGGATGCTTCAAACATAGTCTTGATAATCGGAATATGTACGTCCTTTCTGAAAAGCCCTTCTTTTTGACCCTTTTCGATAAGCTTAAAGGTAGGTTCCCAACCCGTTTCTAAACGCTTGGCAAGTTCATCATAGATGCTTGGATATTTATCCTTTAAAGAAAACATTACGGTAAAATCAAGCTCTGAATAGCTCTTAGGCATTACACCCAAAAGGCTTTTAAGCTTTTCCACAGTCTCTAAAGAATTATCCTTCATAATTTCTGCTTCGCAGGCCTTAACTTCATCAAACATGTCGTTAACCATTTCAACGAATAAGGCTTCTTTGTCTTTAAAAACAATATATAAGGTCTTTTTACTGATGCGGCACATTTTTGCAATGTCGTCCATTGTAAATTTAAGGCCTTTTTCTTTGTAAACTTCCATACAGTTTTTCTTGATAAGTTCACGTAAATAATCTGTTGTTTGAATCTTTCTTGACATTTTTTATTCCTCTGGAAACTAAATTTATTTGTTCGGTTTCCTAAATCGTACCAAAAATAGGACTTTCATGCAACAAAAAAAGCGCCGAAAAACGACGCTTTGTTTTGTGAATTATAACTTATATTATTACTCAGATAAAACTTTAAGTAAGAATTTCCAGGTTCTTTCAGCGGATGAAAGAGACATTCTTTCCTTGGTTGAATGGATGTCATACATGTTGGGGCCAAAGCTTATGCAGTCAAGATCTTTAATCTTGTAAGCAAACACGCCGCACTCAAGGCCTGCGTGAAGTGCCTGCACTTCAGGCTTCTCGCCATACATTTCTTCATAGATTCTAACCATTTTTTCTCTTAAGGGAGAATCGCTCTTATATGCCCATCCGGGATATTCGCCTCTTACGCTGTAAGAAGTGTTATTGTTGTCCGCAATTTCTTTAAGTGAATTAATAAGCTCATCTTTTTCTTCATCCACGTTGCTTCTTACGGAAATGCTTAAAGAAACCGATGAATTTTCAAGCTTAATGATACCTAAGTTAAGGCTTGTTTCCACAAGACCTTCGATGTCCTTGCTCATAGCCATTACGCCAAAAGGAAGGGCTGTAAGGAAGTTTG
>JAILCK010000077.1 GCA_024680435.1 Lachnospiraceae bacterium | reverse complement strand
AGCGGAAGGCGAGGCCCCAAAGGCACCCACTGCCCCAACCTTTGAAAGAGAGGCGGCACCTTCATACAACGGTACACCGAGCAACACACCGGTATATACCGAAGAACCTGTTTCTTTGGGAACATGGATTGGAATGTTACTTTTGGGATTTGTCCCTTGTGTGAATTTGATAATGCTTTTTGTTTGGGCTTTTTCTGAAGGAAAGAAATCACGTCAGAACTGGGCGAGAGCAAGTCTTATTGTAACAGCCATCGGCGTGGCGCTTTACTTTATTTTTGTACTTGTATTCGGAGCTGCATTTGTTGCGGCGGTTTCTTCAAACTTATCGGATTTACAAGGATATATGTAAGATTTAAGCCTCCTTTAAAAGAAGGAGGCTTTTTATATGTTTAGATTAAAGGAAAAATAAAATGTGGATTGCAGATAACTGGAAAGATTATGAAATATTGGATACATCGGATGGCGAAAAGCTTGAAAGATGGGGAAAGTACATCTTGCTTCGCCCGGATCCCCAGGTTATTTGGAAAAGCGATAAAAAGAATAAAAACTGGAAATCTTTAAACGGCCACTACCACAGAAGCTCAAAAGGCGGTGGAGAATGGGAATTCTTTGACCTTCCTAACGAGTGGCAGATTTCCTATTGTAACGGCGCAAAGTTTAACTTAAAGCCCTTTGCCTTTAAGCATACAGGATTATTTCCCGAGCAGGCAGTAAACTGGGATTGGTTTTCTTCTATAATAAAGAATGAAAAAGAAAAAAATCCCGATAAGCCAATCAAAGTTTTAAACCTTTTTGCCTATACAGGCGGTGCCACCATAGCGGCTTCTTTGGCAGGAGCTGAAGTTACGCATGTCGACGCTTCAAAAGGAATGGTTCAATGGGCCAAAGAAAACGCTGAAGTATCGGGCCTTAAAGATGCAAAAATAAGATGGCTTGTGGATGACTGCGTAAAGTTTGTTGAAAGAGAAATTCGCCGCGGCAATAAATACGATGCCATCATTATGGATCCGCCTTCATATGGAAGAGGACCAAAAGGAGAAATCTGGAAGATAGAAGAAAGCATTTATCCTTTTGTGGAACTTTGCGAACAGATTCTTTCGGATGATGCAATTTTCTTTCTTATAAACAGCTACACCACAGGACTTCAGCCCGCTGTTTTATCCTATATGATAAACATGGCGATAAACAAAAAACACAAAGGTGTTGTGAAGGCTGATGAAATTGGAATACCGGTAACAGAAACAGGTCTTGTGCTTCCCTGCGGAGCCAGCGGAAGATGGATGAGAGAAAATTAAAAAAATTTTAAAATAGGGGTTGCTTTTTACATTGATTTGTAGTAATATAGCACTTGCTGTGGCATAGATAGCTATGAAGCGTGAGGTTGCTGCAGGTGGTAAGTACAATATCACATGCAGGTTTTCCGTGGAGCGAATGTCAAGTTTAAGAAACTGACGACAAGGTCACTGTACAAAGCAACTGTCTACAATATAGTAGAAACGACGTGCTAATGTCGCTTGCTTTGATTGAGAAGAATACAGCTTATGTGTTCTTCAAAATTTTTGAGCATGCAGGACACGCACGGGAGAGTGTACAGTCGCCACTTGTCGTACTTAGCTTTCTAAAGTACGAAAAGGAGGAGACTTTTTTTATGGCAAGTCAAGTAATGAGAATCACACTCAAGGCATATGATCATCAGTTGGTTGATGCATCTGCCAAGAAAATCATCGAGACCGTTAAAAAGAACGGCTCTCAGGTAAGTGGACCTGTTCCGCTTCCTACTAAAAAGGAAGTTGTAACAATTCTTCGTGCTGTTCATAAGTACAAAGATTCCAGAGAACAGTTCGAACAGAGAACCCACAAGAGACTCATCGATATCATTACACCTACACCTAAGACTGTCGAGGCACTTCAGAGATTAGAAATGCCTGCAGGTGTAAGCATCGATATTAAGATGAAATAAGTAACACATTAATTAAGAAACAAACCTCTACACTAGAATGAATGCAAATGCATTCCGCTGTAGACAAAAGGAGGAAAACAAATGAAAAAAGCTATATTAGCTACAAAAGTCGGAATGACTCAAATCTTCAATGAAGACGGATCATTAGTACCCGTTACTGTACTTCAGGCAGGCCCTTGTGTTGTAACACAGGTTAAGACAGTTGAAAACGATGGTTATGAAGCTGTTCAGGTTGGTTTTGCTGAGAAGAAAGAAAGAATCATCAACAAAGATGCTAACGGCAAGAAAGAATATGTTCATACTCATGGCGTAAACAAGGCTATGAAGGGACACTTCGACAAGGCCGGCACTACTACAAAGAGATACGTAAGAGAGTTTAAGCTTGAAAACGTAAGCGACTATGCACTTGGCGCTGAAATCAAGGCTGACATCTTCGCAGCAGGCGATAAGATCGATGCTACCGCTATTTCAAAGGGTAAAGGATTCCAGGGCGCAATCAAGAGATTAGGTCAGCACAGAGGACCTATGAAGCATGGTTCCAAGTTCCATCGTCACCAGGGTTCCAACGGTGCATGTTCTTCACCCAGCCGTGTATTCAAGGGAAAAGGAATGCCCGGTCATATGGGACACGTAAAGGTTACAGTTCAGAACCTTGAAGTAGTAAGAGTTGATGCTGAAAATAACCTTTTACTTGTTAAGGGCGCAGTACCCGGACCCAAGAAAGCCTTGGTTACAATCAAAGAAACCGTTAAGGCTAACGCTTAATAAAGATCGGAAGGAGGACCATTAAGATGGCAAAAGTAGCTGTTTATAATATGGAAGGCAAGGAAGTTGAAAAGATCGACTTAAGCGATGCAGTATTCGGTGTAGAAGTTAACGAACATCTCGTACACATGGCTGTCGTACAACAGCTTGCAAATAATCGTCAGGGAACACAGAAAGCAAAGACACGTTCTGAAGTTTCCGGTGGCGGAAGAAAACCTTGGAGACAGAAAGGAACCGGACATGCTCGTCAGGGTTCAACAAGATCTCCTCAGTGGACAGGAGGCGGTGTTGTATTCGCTCCTGTTCCCAGAGACTATTCCTTCAAGCTTAACAAGAAGGAAAAGAGAGCAGCTTTACAGTCAGCTCTTACAAGCCGTTTACAGGCTGACAAGTTAATCGTTGTAAATGAACTTAAGCTTGATGAAATCAAGACAAAGAACTTTGCAAACGTAATGAAGAACTTAAAGGTTGAAAAGGGACTTGTTGTTTTGGCAGATAACGATGCTAACGTTGTTCTTTCAGCTAAGAACGTAGCAAATGTTGATACAACACTTGTAAACCAGATCAACGTATATGACATCATGAAGGGCGGCACCATTGTTCTTACAAAGGACGCAGCCAAGAAGATCGAGGAGGTGTACGCATAATGGCAGCAATTCAGTACTATGACGTAATCCTTAAGCCTGTACTTACTGAAAAGTCTATGGCAGGCATGGGCGAAAAGAAATACACATTCCTTGTACACACTGATGCAAACAAGACTCAGATCAAGGAAGCTGTTGAAAAAATGTTCGCAGGAACAAAGGTTAAGCGCGTAAACACAGTTAACTACGACGGAAAGTCAAAGAGACGTGGCGCTACCGCAGGTAAGACAGCAGCAACAAAGAAGGCAGTAGTTTGGTTAACAGAAGACAGCAAGGATATCGAAATCTTTGCAGGTTTATAAGATAAGCCTTCACACTATACGCAATAAAGCGTGATAACAAATAATCAAAGGAGATAAAGAAATGGGAATTAAGACATATAACCCCTATACACCCTCCAGAAGAAACATGACCGGTTCAGACTTTGCTGAAATCACAAAGAAGACACCTGAAAAGAGCCTTTGCGTAAGCCTTGCAAAGACAGCCGGACGTAACAATCAGGGTAAGATCACCGTAAGACACATCGGTGGTGGTAATAAGAAGAAATACAGAATCGTAGACTTCAAGAGATTAAAAGATGGCGTTCCTGCAAAGGTAGTCGGCATCGAATACGATCCCAACAGAACAGCAAACATTGCACTTATCTGCTATGCAGACGGTGAAAAGTCATACATCCTTGCTCCTGAAGGACTCAAGGTTGGCATGAAGATCATGAACGGTGCGCAGGCCGAAGTTAGAATCGGTAACTGCTTACCCCTTTCCGAAATCCCCATCGGTACAGAAGTTCACAACGTAGAACTTTATCCCGGTAAGGGCGGACAGTTGGTTCGTTCAGCAGGTAACTCAGCTCAGTTGCTCGCTAAAGAAGGTAAGTACGCAACACTTCGTCTTCCTTCAGGCGAAATGAGAATGGTTCCTATTGTATGCCGCGCAACAATCGGTACAGTTGGTAACGTTGATCACAGCCTTGTAAACCTCGGTAAAGCCGGACGTAAGCGTCACATGGGCATCAGACCTACAGTTCGTGGTTCTGTAATGAACCCCAACGACCATCCTCATGGTGGTGGTGAAGGTAAGTGTGGTATCGGTCGTCCCGGTCCCAGCACTCCTTGGGGCAAGCCTGCACTTGGTCTTAAGACACGTAAGGCTAAGAAGGCTTCAAACAAGCTCATCGTAAGAAGACGTAACGGTAAGGCTATTAAATAATTCAGGAGGATAGATAAATGGCTAGATCAATTAAAAAAGGACCTTTCGCAGATGCAAGCCTTCTTAAGAAGGTTGATGCAATGAATGCAGCCGGACAGAAGCAGGTTATCAAGACTTGGTCCCGTCGTTCAACAATCTTCCCTTCATTTGTAGGACACACGATTGCTGTTCACGACGGACGTAAGCATGTTCCGGTATATGTAACAGAAGACATGGTTGGACATAAACTTGGTGAATTCGTAGCTACCAGAACCTTCAGAGGTCACGGTAAAGACGAAAAGAAGTCTAAAGTAAAGTAAGAGGCAATTTGAAAGGAGGACACATCTATGGCAAAAGGACATAGATCTCAAATTAAGAGAGAAAGAAATGCACAGAAAGATACAAGACCTTCAGCAAAATTGTCTTACGCTAGAATTTCGGTTCAGAAGGCTTGTTTCGTATTAGATGCCATCAGAGGAAAAGATGCAAAGACAGCTCTTGCTATTCTTACATATAATCCCAGATATGGTTCAAGTATCATTAAGAAATTGTTGGAGTCAGCTATTGCAAACGCAGAAAACAATAACGGTATGAACGCTGACAACCTTTACGTAGCAGCATGCTTCGCTAACAAAGGACCCACAATGAAGAGAGTAAGACCCCGTGCACAGGGCCGCGCTTACAGAATTGAAAAGCGTATGAGCCACATCACAATCGTGCTGGATGAAAGATAGGAGGAGCAAAAAAGATGGGACAGAAAGTTAATCCTCATGGACTTAGAGTCGGTGTTATAAAGGATTGGGATTCCAGATGGTATGCTGAATCCGATTTCTCCGACAACTTGGTAGAAGATTACAACATTAGAAAATATCTCAAGAAGAAATTATTTGGCGCAGGAATCTCTAAGATTGAAATCGAAAGAGCTTCAGATCGCGTTAAGGTAATTATCTTCACCGCAAAGCCCGGTTTAATCATCGGTAAGGGCGGTCAGGAAATCGAAGTAACAAAGAACGAAGTATCAAAGCTTACAAACGGTAAGAAAGTTCTTGTTGACATTAAGGAAATCAAGCGCCCCGATAAGGACGCACAGCTTGTTGCTGAAAATATTGCTCAGCAGCTTGAAAACCGTGTATCCTTCCGTCGTGCTATGAAGTCTGCTATGTCTCGTACACTTAAGTCAGGCGCTCTTGGTATCAAGGCAGCTGTTTCAGGTCGTGTAGGCGGCGCAGATATCGCTCGTACAGAGTCTTACAGCGAAGGTACCATCCCGCTTCAGACAATCAGAGCTGACATTGATTACGGTTTCGCAGAAGCTGATACCACATATGGTAAGCTTGGCGTTAAGGTTTGGATCTACAAGGGTGAGGTCCTTCCTACAAAGTCTAACAAGGAAGGGAGCGATAAATAATGTTAATGCCTAAAAGAGTAAAGCGTCGTAAACAGTTCCGTGGCACTATGGCAGGAAAAG
>JAILCK010000066.1 GCA_024680435.1 Lachnospiraceae bacterium | reverse complement strand
CCGTTCTTGGTGTCTGCTGCAGTAGCGTCAACCTTGGTCTGCTGAGCTTCACGATACTTGAAGTAATCGGTAGCAACCTGAGGAAACAGTGCGTAGGAAAGAACGTCTTCGTCCTGCTGCTTGTACTGTTTCATCTCTGCTTCGATGCTTGCAAGCTCAGGCTTGTCGTGACCGGTAGCTTCTGCGGAACGAGCGGTGGAACGAGGCTCGCCGGGGATAACCTTGTCGATAACTTCCTGGTTCATAGGCTTAACAGTCTGACCGTAGTTACCACGAAGGAGATCCTTGAACTCGCCGGTAGCCATCTTGTATCTCTCACCCATAAGTACGTTGAAGATAGCCTGTGTACCAACGATCTGTGAAGAAGGTGTAACAAGCGGAGGCTCACCGCAGTCCTTACGAACGCGGGGAATCTCTTCAAGAACTTCACGGTACTTGTTCTCAGCGTGCTGCTCTTTAAGCTGGCTAACCATGTTAGAAAGCATACCGCCGGGTACCTGATAAAGAAGGGTCTTAATGTTTACACCGAGAACCTTGGTGCTCATAAGTCCGCTCTTTAAGCACTCCTCTCTGTAAGGAGTGAAGTAATCTGCGATCTCTGCAAGAAGGTACTGATCGAAGCCGGTATCGTAAGGAGTTCCCTTGAAGGTTTCAACCATAACTTCGGTAGCGGGCTGTGAAGTACCGAGTGCAAAAGGTGACATTGCGCAGTCGATAACGTCAACACCTGCTTCTACAGCCTTAAGGTATGTCATTGAAGCAACACCTGAGGTGTAGTGAGTATGTAACTGGATAGGAAGCTTGGTGCTCTCTTTAAGAGTCTTAACAAGCTCTGCAGCCTTATAAGGAACAAGAAGACCTGCCATATCCTTAATACAAATGGAGTCTGCACCCATTTCCTCAATCTTTCTGGCCATGTCTGCCCAGTAATCAAGGGTGTATGCATCACCGAGTGTGTAAGAAAGAGCGATCTGAGATTCACCGCGACCTTCTCTCTTCTTAATCTCATTGGTAGCGTCAACGGCTGCCTTTAAGTTTCTGATATCGTTAAGGCAGTCGAAAATTCTGATAACGTCAATACCATTAGCGATAGACTTTTCAACGAAAGCATATACAACGTCGTCAGCGTAAGGACGATAACCTAAGATGTTCTGACCTCTGAAAAGCATCTGAGTCTTGGTGTTCTTAAGACCGTCACGAATCTTACGAAGTCTGTCCCAGGGATCTTCCTTAAGGAATCTTAAGGATGCATCGAATGTTGCACCGCCCCAGCACTCTACTGAGTGATAGCCGACTTTATCCAATTTATCCAAAATAGGAAGCATAACTTCGGTAGGCATTCTTGTGGCAATCAAAGACTGATGTGCATCACGAAGAACGGTTTCGGTTATGCCGATAGGTTTCTTAACTGTTTCTGCCATTTTCTTTCTCCTTTAATTATTTAGAATACACCAAAGATTGCCATGAATGTTCCGGCTGCAACCGCAGTACCGATAACACCTGCAACGTTGGGTCCCATAGCGTGCATAAGAAGGAAGTTTGTAGGATCTGCTTCCGCACCGACTTTCTGGGATACTCTGGCCGCCATAGGAACCGCAGAAACACCTGCTGAACCGATAAGCGGGTTAACCTTACCACCGGTAAAGATACACATAAGTTTACCGAACAATACACCTGCGGCTGTACCGAACGCAAATGCGATAAGTCCTAAAGCAACGATCTTAAGTGTAGATAAGTTAAGGAATGCTTCAGCACTTGTGGTAGCACCTACGGATGTACCAAGTAAAATAACAACAATATACATCAATGCATTTGATGCTGTATCTGTAAGCTGTCTTACAACACCGGATTCCTTAAAGAGGTTACCAAGCATAAGCATACCAACCAAAGGAGCTGTTGTAGGAAGAATCATACATACTACTATCGTAACGATAATAGGGAATAAAATCTTCTCAAGTTTTGATACAGGTCTTAACTGAGCCATCTTGATCTTACGTTCTTTTTCAGTAGTAAGAAGCTTCATGATGGGAGGCTGGATAATCGGCACGAGGGACATATATGAATATGCCGCAACTGCGATAGGTCCAAGTAAGTTTGTCTGTCCAAGTTTTCCTGCAAGGAAAATGGATGTAGGGCCATCTGCACCGCCGATGATTGAAATTGCAGCGGCTGCCTTGTCGTTAAAGCCAAGGGCGATAGCTCCGAAATATGCTGCGAAAATACCGAACTGAGCAGCTGCACCAAGTAAGAAACTCTTGGGGTTGGCAATTAAGGGTCCGAAGTCTGTCA
Source organism: Lachnospiraceae bacterium (assembly GCA_024680435.1). GTDB lineage: Bacteria > Bacillota > Clostridia > Lachnospirales > Lachnospiraceae > UBA1258. Next base: position 7,695 of record JAILCK010000066.1, on the reverse strand, counting down.
TAGCGCCTACGCCCATGAAGATAAGGGACGGTAAAATTGCCTTTTCGTCCAGTACATAGAAGTAATATAATAATCCGCCTGCTGATCCGTCTACTCCGGGAGGTGCGATAATGTCGGGATAAATGTTAACAAGTAACATACCAAACGCTATCGGCAACAACAATAACGGCTCAAATTCCTTTGCAATTGCAAGATAAAGGAAAAAGCACGCAACAGCTATCATAAGATAGTTGCCCCAGGTCAGGTTAAAAAATGCTGTCTGATGTACCAGGTTGTCTAAGGTATTAACAATATAATCCATGATAAATCCTCCTGGTTAAATCATTTTAATCTTTAATTACTTTAATGTTGCAAGACAAGCGCCTGCGTCAACAGCATCACCAACGTTTACGTTGATGCTTGCTACAGTACCGTCCTGAGGAGCTACTACGGGGATTTCCATCTTCATAGCTTCGATAATAACAACAGCGTCACCCTTCTTTACAGAAGCGCCAACCTGCTTTTCAATCTTAAATACTTTACCTGCTGCACCGGCTTCAACCTTAATTGAACCTGCGCCTGCTGCGGGTGCTGCAGCCTTGGGAGCTGCGGGAGCTGCCTTGGGGGCTGCCTTAGGTGCTGCAGCGGGAGCTGATGATCCTGCACCTTCTTCTACTGTAACGTCGTATACGTTTCCGTTAACGGTAATTGTATAGTTCTTCATTATTAATTCCTCCTGTTTGCTTTCTTAATGCTTCTAACAACGAAGCCATCTGCTGAACCGGCGCCTACGCCTTCATATGCGCGAATAGCTGCCGCGATAACTGCTACAAGTTCGGTATCGTCTGTAAGGTCTTCCGTATCGTTGGAAGCAACAGGTTCAACCGCTTTAACTTCTTCTTTCTTAGATGAAGGCTTCTTCTTAAACAAACCGAAAGAAGCAATAATTAAAGAAATAAGAATAAGTACTATAAATACTGAGCCCATACCCAAAAGAGTATTTAAGCCCGCGTCACCCATATGTGATCCGGCTTCATGCATCTTCTGTGAAAGTGAGGTGTTTGCTGTAGCATCACCCTGCTTTAATGTAAAGAAGATGTCATTTGAGAAAGTAAAGACAATCTGTCCGTCACATTCGTTACCAACTACAGGAACTGTGACAAGAATCTCTTTACCGATAATTTTTGATGTGTATTCACCTGTGGATACCACTCCGCCCATATCAGATACCATCTGATTGTATGAAGTAAGCAATCCGTCAAAAGCACCTAAGTCTGCCGCTGCAGAAACTCCGAACTGGCTCATTGAAGCTTCATAGAGAGTCTTCATTTCAGCTTTATTGTACATAGTGAAAAGCTCAGGAGCTTTTTCGGGGCCAATCTGAGAAACAAGGTTTAATGAATAAGATGCCAATGTTTCGCAATTAGCGATTTTCTGATTTTCAAAATCAGTATACTTTCTTTCACTGCCGCAAGCGGTTAATGAAAGAACACAGGTAAGCACACAAAGCAAAGTTAATAATTTCTTTTTCATGCGTTCACCTTTCTAGATTGTTCCGTGCTTTTTAGCAGGACGATCTTCCATCTTTGAATAAAGCATTTCAAACGCGCCGATTACATACTTACGTGTGTCAGCGGGTTCTACGATCTGGTCCACATATCCTCTCTTAGCTGCAGAAACAACATTGTTCTGTAACTTAGCATATTCTTCAGCTTTCTGGTTCTGTGTATCAACATCGCTGTCAGAATACATGATCTTAGCAGCAAGCTTTGAGTCCATTGTGCCGATTTCTGCATTGGGCCAAGCAATTGTGATGTCACATCCGATTGCCTTTGAATTCATGATTGTATAAGCGCTACCGTAAGCCTTTCCGATAACAACGTTAACCTTGGGAACTGTAGCGTTTGCAAAAGCATATGCAAGCTTAGCTGCGGCCTTAGCCATCTTCTTTTCTGCATCTACCGTAGCCTTAAAGCCTGTAACATTTGTAAATGATAAAACGGGAATCGAGAATGCATCACAGAAGTTTACAAAATCAGCTGCCTTCTGAGCACATTCGGGACAGAATACACCGTCAAATTTCTTTTCAACTTTTCCGTCTTCACCAAACATTTCTGTTCTGTTTGCAACAACACCGACTGTGTTACCGTTCAAACGAATGAAACCTGTAACAACTGCCTGAGCGTATGCAGCCTTAACTTCAACGAAGTTATTGTCGTCTGCAACCAAAGAAGCAACGATTGCTGTATCACCTGCGCATCCGTCGATACCTTCACATACTCTGTTTAAATCATCTGAAGTTTCAACTTCTTCAGCTTCAACTTCATTGTTTTTGGGAAGCATGGAAACAAGGTCTCTGATCTGAGAAAGAATGTAAGCTTCTTCACCAATACCGTCACATTCACCTGCTTCAAATACATACTTTGCAGCTGCTGTGTCACACTTAGCGGTGTAGTTACCGTCCAAAGCATTGGGAGCGCTTACGAATAACTTAGCGTTCTTTTCTTCCATATAGGTAAAGTCTGTGCAAGCGCTTGCAATTGCAAGACCGCCGCCGCAGTTACCGAATATAGCAGAAATCTGAGGAATAACACCTGATGCAAGAGCCTGCTTTGCGTAAATTGAAGCCATAGCGTCCAAAGCATCGGTAGATTCCTGTAATCTTAAACCTGCGGAATCGAATAAACCGATAATAGGTGCGCCCATCTTTAAAGCTAAGTCATAAAGATTAGCGATTTTCTTTGCATGCATTTCGCCGACTGTTCCGTTTAATACAGAAGCATCCTGGCTGTACACATACACAAGATTGCCGTCTATCAATCCGTAACCGGTAATAACACCGTCGGAAGGAGTCTCGGCCTGTTTCAAATCAAAATCAGTGCTTCTTGCGGTAACGTAAGCGCCGATTTCAACGAAACTGTTTTCATCGAGGAGAGAAAGGATTCTCTGACCTGCGTTTGAAGTAGTACTCATAGGTTTGACCTCCATTTATGTTAATAATGTATCTCATTTAAGCACATTCGTAGTGAAGTATAACATAGATATAGTATAAAAGCAAAATATTTTTAGGTTATTAAAGCAACAAAAAAAGCCTTAATTTATAAGGCTTTTTTATACATAATCAGATTTTCAAAGTAAGGTTTATTTCCTCTTCGGCTTCGTGCTTAAACTCTTCGATTTGAAGAGTGTCAAGCTCGGGCAAATCCTTAAGACTCTTTACCCCAAAACTTCTTAAAAACTCTTCTGTTGTTCCAAACAAAAGGGGACGTCCCGGAACGTCTTTCCTTCCAAGTTCACAAATAAGATTGTACTCTAAAAGTTTGTTAACGGCATAATCGCAGCTAACACCTCTTATACCTTCAATTTCAATTCTCGTAATGGGCTGTTTGTAAGCTATGATGCTTAAGGTTTCAAGAACGGATTCTGATAAAGACATCTTTCTTGGAGCCTTGCAAATCTTAATTAAAGAATCATAAGTGCCGGGCTTTGTGGCAAGCTGATAAGAATCTTCAAGTTGCAATAATTCAATTCCCGAATCCTTTTTATCATACTTTTTCTTTAACTCTTCAAGTAATTCTTTGGTCTTGTCTTTATCTTCTTCTATTACTTCAGCCAGTTTTGAAAGTTCAACGGATTCTCCCATTGCAAATAGTACCGCTTCCAAAGTAGCTTTCTTTGTATCTTTATCCACGAAAAATCTCCTATGCTGCCACAGCAGTAATTTTTATATCATCAAAAAGGTCTTCCTGAACGATTGTAATCTTTCCAATCTTCATAAGCTCCAAAATAACAAGGAAAGTTACGATGATTTCAACCTTTGAATGCTGTTTTTCCAAAAGGTTTTTAAAAGAAAATGATTTATGTGCGGCCACATACATTTCTATGTAAGCCGCCTTAGCTTCCATATCCACTTCTTCTTTTTCAACATTACCGAATTGAGAACGGATAGGGTCAATCTTATCTTCTTTTCTTTGCATCATGAAATTAAATATTTCATGGAGCTTGTTTAAGTTCATATCACCGATGAGTTCGGTATAGTCTATGGGATTTCTGAAATTCTTTACTTCATCGGGAAGGGTTTCTTTTTTGCAAAGAGAAAAACCGCTCTCTAACTGCATGTCTTTAAGTTCAAATGACATGTACTTATACATTTTATATTCCAAAAGTTTCTGAACAAGCTCTGCTCTGGGATCCTCTTCTTCTCCTTCTTCATTAACTTCCTTGGGAAGAAGCATCCTGCACTTAATGTCAACCAAGGTTGCGGCCATAACCAAAAACTCGCTCATGACATTCATGTCCGCATCCTGCATTGCTTTAATATATTCAAGATACTGATTTGTGATTTCCACAATAGGAATATCGTAAATGTCTACTTTATTCTTTTCTATTAAATGAAGCAAAAGGTCAAGGGGACCTTCAAAAGCTTCCAATTTAACCGGTATTGCCATTATGTTGTGCCCTCAAAACAAATTTATCACTACATATTGTAGCTTATCTTCTAATTCTTTTCAACCGTTTTTAAATGAATGAGGATAAGTTCACCCGGGTTAAAAAATCTGTGAGGAAAAGAATGATTGCCAAGCCCTCTGCTTACAATCATTGTTCTATCGCCCTTTTTAAACGCTCCTCCGTCATACTTTGGAAAGAAAGCAATTCTTGGAGAAAAAAGCCCCTTACCAAATACTCTGTAAAGGCCTCCGTGAACGTGACCGGAAAGAGTCAAGTCGGCGCCGTAATCGGCATAATTATCAAAATAATCGGGATTATGGGCTAAAAGAATGTTAAAAGCCTTATCGTTTTTAATTTTTCCGATTTCAGACTCTATGTATTCTTTTTCCATGTTCTGAACTTTAAAGCGCTTATAAAATCTTTTATCTATGGTAAGAGCATAGATATTAATATCACCCAAATCTACTGCTTCATTGTCTAAGATTTTAATATCTTCATCACTTAATGCTTTTATGTAATCATCATACATATCGCCGTAAGTTTTTTTATAAATCTTTGCCCTATATTCATGATTACCCATGGAATAATATATAGGCATTCGTTTATTTAATTTACTTACAAAAGAAACTGCGGCTTTGGTGGATTCACCGGGAATTGCGGTTATTATATCGCCGGGAACAAGGGCGGCCTCTGCTTTTAATGAATCAATAGCTTTAAACAGCCTTTCATTGTCTTTTCCGTACTCTTTACAATGAAGATCGCTTATAAACAAGTAATCATGAGCTCTCTCTAGTTTATCCGAATAAACAGTATATTCTTTCACAACAAAACGGTTGGAGTCTGCTATTAAGATTCCAACCGCTGTTAATATCAATATTGCGATAAGTATAATGATTAACTTTGTCACAATTAAAACCACCTGTCATGAAAGTTTCTGTATGCTTTCACTACTTTGTCTTTTGTATTAACTATAGGTTCGTGGAAAATATTAACCATCTTAACTGTATAGTCAAATACAGCAATAACAAAAACGATTTCAATAAATGTAATCATTTTTGAAGGTTCTATTCTGTCGACAATTCTTGTGATAAAGCCGTTTAAAAACTTCACAACACCTATTGCGTAAAAGCCCCAGGCAAGTGTGCTTTCCAAACAGATGATGCCTTTGTAGTTGTAGGGCTTATTATCATAGTCCCACCAAAGCGCACCTAAAAACTTAATCATCAAAACACCGACAAAATATTCAAATGCGGTAGCGATAATTGCGCCTGAAATATAAAGCGCCATGTAGCTTCCGGCAAAGGGCTTTAAGATCAAAGATCCAAGGGTGGCCCCAAACCCATAAATAGGACAAAACGGGCCTTTTGCCAAGCCTCGGTTTGTCAGCTTCTTGTTGCAGATCGACATGTAAATCGATTCAACCAGCCATCCAAGGATGGAATAAATCACAAAGGATGCGACTAAGTGGTAGAAATCGGTTCCAAACATCGAACTGGACCAATTTAACTGTAGTTTCATGTTACTCTCCCTCATAATAAAAACATTTAACGTAATAAGTCCCTGACAGAAAAGCCAAGGACTTAATAAACTTAGTTATATTTACGTTTTCTAGCTGCCTCAGACTTTTTCTTACGCTTAACGCTGGGCTTTTCGTAATGCTCACGCTTACGAATTTCCTGCTGGATGCCGGCCTTTGCACAACTTCTCTTAAAGCGACGTAATGCGCTGTCTAATGATTCGCCTTCTTTAACGATAACGTTTGACATTCTCTATTTCCCTCCCTTCAGTCCCTTCATTCTACTGACTGAATGGTTATTTCGTGCAAAATCACACATAAAAGTTATATCAGATAAAATTTCATTCGTCAACAAAAATATTCTTAAGACTCTGATATAATGGCTTTTCTTAAGTTTAAAAGCTTTGCGGGGGATACTGAAAGCTCGTCCACACCCATTTCTATAAAGGTTTTAGTCAAACTTTCATCAGCGGCAAGCTCACCGCATATACCTGCCCATATGCCCTCTTTATGTGCGTTATCAATCGTTATCCTAATTAATTGTAACACAGCTTCATGGTGTGGGTCAAAAAACTCATCCAAATTTTCTCCCTGCCTATCCATGGCAAGTGTATACTGGGTTAAATCATTTGTTCCGATGCTAAAGAAATCAACACGTTTTGCAAGCTTATCGCTTATAATCGCTGCGGCGGGCGTCTCAATCATAACACCGATTTTAGGAAATTTTTTAGGATTTACTTCTTTTAACACTTCGTTAAAGATCTCGTCTATTTTATCAAGCTCCGACACTGATGTAATCATAGGATACATTATATGTAGATTACCGTATTCTGAAGCCCTTAAAAGTGCCCTTAACTGTGTCTTAAAAATCTTCTTATTGGTTAAGCAAAGCCTTATGGCTCTTAAGCCCATGGCAGGGTTTTCTTCATCTTTAAGGCCAAGATAATCTGCCTTTTTATCTGCGCCTATATCAAGAGTGCGGATTATTACAGGCTTATCGCCCATCTTTATAAGCACTTCCTTGTATGCTTCAAACTGCTCTTCTTCTGAGGGGGGTTCTTTTTTTCCTATATACAAAAACTCAGATCTAAAAAGCCCTATACCTTCTGCGTCATTTGATAAAACGGAAGGCAAATCGGAAGGCGCGCCTATATTTGCAAATAGATTAATCTTTTTCCCTGTTTTGGTGATTGTTTCTTTTCCTATATAGGACTTTAAGGATTCCAATTCTTTATTCTGCTTTTCTAACTTTTCTTTATATGAATTAATTACTGATTCGCTTGGCTTTAAAATCGCCTTTGATTCAAAGCCGTCTATAATAAGGATTTCTCCGTCTTTAATGCTTTCTAAATTAAAGTTGGCGGAAACAATAGCTGCCACACCCATAGTGCGTGCCAAAATGGCGGTATGGGAATTGGTAGAGCCCTTAACGGTTAAAATGCCAAGTATCTTTGATTTGTCCAAAGAAACCGTCTCGGAGGGCGATAAATCGTAAGCCACTATTATAGAAGGCTTATTTAAATCAAAGTCACCCTCCCCTTTATTTAAAAGATTGTTTATCAATCTGTCGGATACGTCTTTAACATCGGTAGCGCGTGCCTGCATATACTCGTCATCCATGTTTGAAAAAATCTCTGCATATTCATTTTTCGCACATTCAACGGCATATTCGGCACAAACTTTTTCTTCTTTTATTCTATCTTTAATAGCATTTAAAAAGCCGTCATCTTCAAGCATCATTTTATGAACTT